>PUOM01000311.1 GCA_003552795.1 Halomonas sp.
GAACTCAGTAGTGAAACCGCTCAGCGCCGATGGTAGTGTGGAGTTTCTCCATGTGAGAGTAGGTCATCGTCAGGCACTTATTCAGAAAAGCCCCGATCATCATACGATGGTCGGGGCTTTTCGCGTTTCGAGCCGGTGCTTGTCGGGGGCGGAAGCCGGTGTTTATGCCTTCGGCGTTTCCGGGGGCGCCCCGCATCCGCTAGAATGTGCCCTTTCCCGTCTGGGGGTTGCGAATGACCATCGGAGACCTGATTCGCCTGCTCAGCGACGGCGAGTTCCACTCCGGCGAACAGCTCGGCGAGAGGCTCGGCGTGTCGCGGGCGGCCGTGTGGAAGCAGCTGCGCAAGCTGGAGGCGCTGGGGATCACCATGGAGGCGGTGAAGGGTCAGGGCTATCGCCTGGCCGAGCCGCTTGAACTCCTCGACGGGCCGAGCATTGTCGCCGGCCTGTCACGGGAGTCGAGAGAACGGCTGACACGGCTCTTCGTCGAAGAGACCCTGTCGTCAAGCAATGCCTTCCTGCGCGAACGCTTCGACCAGGGCGCCGGCCATGGCGAGGTCTGCCTGGTCGAGCAGCAGAGTGCCGGTCGCGGGCGACGTGGACGCACCTGGAGCACACCCTGGGGAAAGAGCCTGATGCTGTCGCTGGGTTGGCGGGTAGAGTCCGGGGTGACGGCCCTGGAGGGGCTCAGCCTGGCGGTCGGCGTGGTGCTCTCTCAGGTGCTGGAGCGACATGGCGTAGCGCCGCGACTGAAATGGCCCAACGATGTGCTGCTCGAACAGCCGCAAGGCGGCTTTGGCAAGCTGGCCGGTATCCTGGTCGAGGTGTCGGGAGACACGGCCGGGCCCTGTGAGGTGGTTATCGGGATGGGGATCAACGTTGCCCTGCCGGCGGCGTTTCGCGAGGGGCTGGATCAGCCGGCGGCGGCTGTCCATGACCAGGCGCCCGGACTGTCGCGCAATGAGCTCGCTGTGGAGCTGATCACGGCGCTGCTGTCGCTGGTGGCCGATTTCGAGCGGGAGGGCTTTGCGGCCTGGCAGGCGCCATGGAACGAGCGTCACGCCTTCGCGGGCCGTGAGGTGGACCTGCTGAGGGGAGAGCAGCGAGAGGAGGTGGTGGCCGAGGGCGTGGATGCCGCGGGCAACCTGCTGGTGAGCCAGTGCGGGAAGTCGCTGACGCTTGCCGGTGGCGAGATCAGCCTGCGAGCGCGATCATGATTCTCGACCTCGATATCGGCAACACCCTCTCCAAGTGGCGTCTCAAGGACGCCGACAGCAGCGAGATTCGTTCCCGAGGGGCGGTGTGGACTCGGGAAGAGTGGCGTCCCGGTGCCGATATACCCGACCTGGACGTGGTGGAGTCGGTACGTATCTCCAGCGTGGCCCGGCGTGCCGTGCTGGACGAGACCGTGGCACTGCTGTATCGCCAGGTGGGGCAGGTGCACGTGGCGCGCTCGACCCCTGAGGCGCTTGGCGTGATCAATGGCTACGCGGAGCCCGAGCGGCTGGGAGTCGACAGATGGCTCGGTGCTCTGGCCGGCTATCAGCTGGCCGGCGGCTGCTGCGCCGTGGACTGCGGTAGCGCCATCACCATTGATTTCGTGCTGCCGGGCGGGCGCCATCTGGGGGGGTATATCCTGCCGGGGCTGCGGCTGATGAAAGAGAGCCTCAAGCTCGGCACCCGCAATGTGGCCATCGATCCCGACAGCGAAGCCGAAGAGCTTCTGGTGCCCGGCAGGCGCACGGTGGAAGCGGTCAACCACGGCATCTACATGGCGGCGGTCAGCGCCATCAACCGGGTCTACGCTGAAGTGTGCGACATGGAGGACGTGGCGCTGCCGCTGCTGTTGACCGGTGGCGATGCCCGGGTAATGTCCAGAGGGCTGCGGGTCCCCCATGCGGTCTGGCCGGACATGGTCTACGGGGGCCTGGAAGCCTGCTTTCCGCTGACGGCCGCGGAGCGAGCCGGTCGGATGTCCGGAGCGCCAGGAGTGCCAGGGCCGGTGCCGTTGGAAAAGATTCGCGCGGGCCTTGCATTCTCCACGCTGCTTTGACACAATGCGCCGCGTTCTAGGGGAAGCCGGTGGCCCTGTGCCGGTGGGCTCCTCGTCAAGAAGCTGACAAAAACAGTGTCTTGACAATGGGATAGGAGGTGGTAAGATGTGCCACCAGCTGGAGGGGTTCCCGAGTGGCCAAAGGGAGCAGACTGTAAATCTGCCGCGAAAGCTTCGAAGGTTCGAATCCTTCCCCCTCCACCAGATTTCGCCAGGCGCCTTCCCGAAGGCGCAGGCAGCAAGAGTGGGTAGGCGGGCATAGTTCAATGGTAGAACCTCAGCCTTCCAAGCTGATGGTGCGGGTTCGATTCCCGCTGCCCGCTCCAGCATCTTCAGGTGCAAAGGTTTTGCTCATGTAGCTCAGGGGTAGAGCACACCCTTGGTAAGGGTGAGGTCGACGGTTCAAATCCGTCCATGAGCTCCAAATCGAGAAGGCGAGCCAAGGCTCGCCTTCTCTCTTTCCATCACCTGTGGTGGAAAGGGGTTGCCAGGCGGCAAGTGATCCGCTATCATGGCGCCCGCTGTGTCGGACCGCCTGCAAAGGGCGGCCGAGAGGCAGATACAGGCCAGTAGCTCAATTGGCAGAGCAGCGGTCTCCAAAACCGCAGGTTGGGGGTTCGATTCCCTCCTGGCCTGCCAGTCTTCCCCAGGCTGGCGAGTCCCCGAAAGATTTCACGTTTCGATTGCCGCACCCTGAGGAGTCTCGTTTTCATGAAGCATAGCGCCGAGGTGCAGGAGTCGCGCCACGACGGACTCAAGTGGGCGGGCGTCGTCACTCTGCTGGCTCTGGCCATAGTCGGCAATACCTACTTTGCCGAGCAGGCACTGCTCTACCGTGTGCTGGGCGTCGTCGCGCTGTGCGCGCTGGCCGGCGTGGTGGCGCTGACCACCACCCGCGGCCGCGAGCTCGCCGAGCTGGCCCGCGCCGCCAAGAAGGAAATTCAGCGCGTGGTCTGGCCGACGCGTCCCGAAACCGTGCAGACCACCGCGATCGTGCTGGTGGCCGTGCTGGTCGTCGGTCTGATGCTGTGGCTGATCGATACCCTTCTTGGCTGGGCGATGTCCGGCGTCATTGGTTAGGAGCCTCCATGTCCAAGCGTTGGTACGTCGTGCACGCCTACTCCGGCTTCGAGAAACATGTCATGCGCTCCCTTCATGAGCGCGTGAAGATGTATGGGATGGAAGATCGCTTCGGCGAGATTCTGGTGCCCACCGAGGAAGTCGTCGAGATGCGTGACGGCAAGCGTCGCAAGAGCGAGCGAAAGTTCTATCCCGGCTATGTGCTGGTCGAGATGGAAATGGATGACGAGACCTGGCACCTGGTCAACGAGACCCCGCGCGTGATGGGGTTCATCGGCGGCACCAAGGAGAAGCCTGCGGCGATCACCCAGAAGGAAGCCGATGCCATCCTGCGCCGCGTGCAGGACGGCACCGACAAGCCGCGCCCCAAGACGCTGTTCGAGCCGGGTCAGTCCGTTCGCGTCATCGATGGGCCCTTCGCCGACTTCAATGGCGTGGTCGAAGAGGTCAACTACGACAAGAGTCGCGTCCAGGTCAGCGTGCTGATCTTCGGTCGTTCGACGCCTGTCGAACTGGAATTCGCTCAGGTCGAGAAAGAGTGATGCGCTCGGCCTGACACAAGCAAGGCGACCGCCGAGGCGGCCGCATCACCGGGGAGCCGAAAGGCGCTACTACCCAACTGGAGTTCAACATGGCCAAGAAAGTACAGGCTTACATCAAGCTGCAGGTTGCAGCTGGCAAAGCCAACCCGAGTCCCCCCGTCGGCCCCGCGCTGGGTCAGCACGGCGTGAACATCATGGAGTTCTGCAAGGCGTTCAACGCCGCGACCCAGGAGATCGAGCCGGGTCTGCCCACTCCCGTGGTGATTACCGTCTATTCCGATCGCAGCTTCACCTTCATCACCAAGACCCCGCCCGCCGCGGTCCTGCTGAAGAAGGCCGCTGGAATCAAGTCCGGCTCCGGTGAGCCGAACAAGAAGAAGGTCGGTACCGTGACCCGTGAGCAGCTCGAAGAGATCGCCAAGACCAAGGAGCCGGATCTGACGGCTGCCGATCTCGACGCCGCTGTGCGTACCATTGCCGGTAGCGCCCGCAGCATGGGCCTTAACGTGGAGGGTCTCTGATCATGGCCAAGCTGACCAAGCGTGCCCAGATGATTCGCGAGAAGGTGGATTCCACCAAGGCCTACTCGCTGGAAGAGGCCGTGGCGCTGCTCAACGAGCTCTCCACCGTCAAGTTCAAGGAGTCGCTGGACGTCGCCATCAACCTGGGCGTTGATCCGCGCAAATCCGACCAGGTGGTTCGCGGTGCGACCGTCATGCCCAACGGGACCGGCAAGGACGTGCGCGTTGCCGTCTTCACCCAGGGTGCCAACGCCGACGCCGCCAAGGAAGCCGGTGCCGACATCGTCGGCATGGATGACCTGGCCGAGCAGGTCAAGAAGGGCCAGCTCGACTTCGACGTGGTGATCGCCTCGCCGGACGCCATGCGCGTCGTCGGCCAGCTGGGCCAGATCCTCGGTCCGCGCGGTCTGATGCCGAACCCCAAGGTCGGCACCGTGACCCCGGACGTGGCCACTGCCGTCAAGAATGCCAAGGCCGGTCAGGTGCGCTTCCGTACCGACAAGAACGGCATCATTCATACTACCCTTGGCAAGGTCGACTTCGACGCTGCCGCCATCCAGGGCAACCTGGAAGCGCTGGTTGCCGACCTGAAGCGCCTCAAGCCGAGCACCTCCAAGGGTGTCTATCTCAAGAAGGTTACCGTGTCCACTACCATGGGCCCGGGCCTGACCATCGATCACTCTGCCCTGGTCTGATCGGGCAGCGGATCGAGCAATTGCAATAACTTTGCGGTCCCCGAGCGGAGCACGACTCGCCGGCGGGGCACCGTCAAAGACCGCAGGTGCCGCCCCTCCTGACGAAGGGCGGCTTAATCATCCCTCCGGGATGGCCTGCGCAGATGGTGTGGCCGCCAGGTTTCTGGTGAGCACCATCACCCAGGACCTCCGCTGCCGGCCTTCGGGCACGCGGCGGGGGAGATGGTAACCACCGGAATCCTCATTGCGAGGTTCCGGCACGAAGGAGTGATCACTGTGCCACTAGCACTCGAAGGCAAGAAGGCGATTGTTGCCGAGGTCAGTGAAGCGGCCAAGGATGCACTCTCCGTCGTAGTTGCCGATTCTC
>PUOM01000053.1 GCA_003552795.1 Halomonas sp.
AGGTCCACCTGCACCTTGAACAGCTCCAGGAACTCCGGGTCGTGCTCGCAGAGCAGGTAGTAGAGCAGCCGCTCGCCGAGCAGCACGATCTTCACGTCCAGCGGGATCGACTGGGGCTCTAGGCCCACCGTGCTGATCAGCCCGTAGGCCTGCTCCAGGGATTCGGTGCGAATCTCCCCCGCGCGCAGGATGCGCTTGAGGGTCTCCCAGGCGCCGGGCTGGGTGAGCACGCCGCGCACGTCCAGCACCAGATAGCCGCCGTTGGCGCGATGCAGGGCCCCGGCGCGTATCAGCGAAAAATCGGTGAGCAGGGTGCCGTTGTGCACGTGATGCTCGATGCGCCCCACCAGATGCTGGTGGCTTGGCAGATCCTGGTAGATCACCGGCGCGCCCTCGGTCTCGGCGTTGTCCACCAGCAGATTGATATAGAAGCGGCTGAACACCGCCTCCGGGGGAATCTCCGGCTCGTCGGAGAGGAAAGAGTCGACGTGCTGCAGGATCGCCTCGCGGATCGCCGACAGATGGGCGGTGACTCCCGCCTCATCGGCATAGCGCTCCTCGAGTTCCGCCAGGGGGGCGCCGATGACGCTCTGCAGGACTTCCTCGTTGAGGCCGCTGACCTGATCGCGCAGCTCCTTGGCCAGCTTGGGCATGCGGCGGATCGCCTGGGTCAGCTTGCGCTGCAGGATCTCCACCCGGTGCTCGATGCGCTCGCGATCCTCCTGGGGAAGCTGCTCATACTCCTCAGGCGAGAGCATCTTGTCGTCGTCGCCGGCCGGCGCGAAGGTGAAGCCGTTGGGGGTGGAGAGCAGCAGGATCCCCTGCTCGCGGGCCTCGCGGCGGACTCCCTCGATGGCGTCGCGCTGGCGCTCGCCCATGGCCTGCTTCATCTCCTGCAGGCGGTTCTGGTACTCCTCGCTCTCGAACACCGCCGGGATCGCCCCGCGCAGCTCGTCCACCAGGGCCTCGATATCGCGTCGCAGCTGGCGACCCAGGCCCGGCGGCAGCTTCAGATAGAGCGGCACCGAGGGATCCTCGAAGTTGTAGAGGTAGCACCAGTCCGGCGGGGGCGTCTCATCCCGGGAGCGCTCCTCCAGGAAGTGCCCCACCAGGCCATGCATGCCGTGACCCGGCTGGCCGAGCACGAAGAGGTTGAAGCCGTCGCTGCGTATCGCCGTGCCGAACGCCAGGGCCTCCCGGGCCCGCTCATGACCACTCAGCAGGTCCAGCGAGGCAAGCTCACTGCTCACCTCGAAGGAGAACCCCTCTTCCGGGCAGTCCCGGTAGACCTCGGAAACCGTCAGCGCCTCGACCATTGCATCCTCCCTACTCGGCGAATCTCCAAGATGCCTGATAGGGCGCGGCAAGCCAACGGGGTCAGACCCTGAAGTTTACTTAAGGGTCTGACCCCGCTGGCCGGACAGCAGCAGGCCGCCGATCATGGATCGACGGCCTGCGGTCTTGCGCTGTGACTTGCCTGGGCTTAACTGGCCTTGGCAACGGCTTCCTTGACGGCCTTGGTGGCGGTCTCGGTGGCCTGCTCGGCGCTTTGCTGAGCCTGCTTGACGCTGCTCTCGGTCAGCTTCTGGCTCTCCTTAGCGAACTCCTGCTGCAGGGCCACGACCTTCTCGGCGTCGCCCTTCAGGCGCTCGGTCACGTCCTTGGCGACCTTCTGCTGGCCTTCCATGTAGCCTTTCAGGCCCTCGGCGTCCTTCACCGCTGCCAGGCTGCGCAGCTGCGCCAGGCTGGTGTCGGTATAGGCCTTGGTGGCCTCGAGCTGAGCGTTGACCAGCTTCTCGGTGTAGTCGACGGACAGGGCGGCAAAGGCACGGGCCGGCGCGAAGAACAGCGACTCGAGCTGAGCGGTGTCAAACTGCTTGGCGTCGAAGGCGAATGCGTTGGTCATGATGGGTAACTCCCGGTTCTGATGGAACGTGAACGGGATCCCTTGGTGAAAGCCCCGCTCTGTTGCACTGCACAATAGCAGACCCGATTGTGCAGTGCAACATAAAACTCGACCGGGACGACCAGCCGCCCCGGGGGTCAGACCCCAAAGCGGGCTTAAGGGTCTGACCCCGCGCCGAGACTGACCTCCAACGTATGCCCCGCCTCTTCGGCCCAGGCCAGCAGCGTCTCGCGCAGGGCCCGTTGCGCCTCGGCCTCGCCGTGAACCAGGCGGATATGGCGCGGCGGATGGCGCATGCGGCGGACGAAGTCGAGCAGGTTGCGGCGGTCCGCGTGGGCGGAGTAGCCGGAGACCGTCTCCACTCGGGCGCGGATATTGATGCGCTCGCCCTCCAGTTCCACCCAGCCGCCCCGGGCCCCGAAGCGCTGGATATCGCGCCCCGGGGTGCCGCTGCCCTGGTAGCCGATGAACAGCACACAGTGGCGGGGATCCCCCAGCATGCGCTTGAGGTAGTTGACCACCCTGCCCCCGCTGACCATGCCGCTGGCGGCGATCACCACCGCCGGACGGCCGGTGTCGGCGAGGTAGGTCAAAGTGCGTTCGTGTTCTTCATGAGAGTTAACGGTATAAAGGTTGTCGAAGCTGAGCGGGTGGCGACCCGCCCGCAGCCGCCCCTGGGCCTCGGCGTCCCACCACGGCTTGAGCTCGCGATAGACCTCGGTGAAACGCGCTGCCAGGGGCGAGTCGACGATGATCTCCAGCTCCCGCCAGCGCCGGCTGCCCGCGGCATGAATCAGCGTCTCCAGCTCGTAGAGCAGCTCCTGGGTACGGCCGATGCTGAAGGCGGGGATCACCACGCTGCCGCCGTTCTCCAGGGCCCGGTCGATGGCCGCCTTGAGCCGGCCGCGGCGCTGGCGGCGATCCTCGTGCTCGCGGTCGCCGTAGGTGCTCTCCAGCACCAGGGTGTCGCAACCCCAGGGTGGCTTCGGCGCCGGCAGCAGCGGCGCATAGGGGGCGCCCAGGTCGCCGGAGAAGATCACCCTTTCGCGGCGGCCGCGCTCCCGCTCCTGCACGTCCACCTCCACATAGGCAGAGCCCAGGATATGCCCGGCGCGCTTGAGCCTGACCCGCACCCGATGGCGCGCGTCGTCCACCAGGGTGTACCAGCTGCGGTAAGGCAGCGGATGCAGCCGACTCTCCACCTCGCCGAGAAAGCGCTCGATCAGCGCCCGGTCCCGGGTGAAGCCGATCTTCAGCGCATCCTCGATCACCAGCGGCAGCAGCCGGGCCGAGGGCACCGAACAGAGGATCGGCCCCCGCCACCCCGCCGCCAGCAGGTAGGGCAGCCGGCCGATATGGTCGATGTGCACATGGGTGACCACCAGCGCCAGCACGTCCTCCACCGGAAAGCGCACCTGCAGCTGCTCGAAGGCGTCCACCGGGTCGGCGTCCTGGCCCTGGAAGAGGCCACAGTCGACCAGCAGCGCGCGGTCCGCGGCAATCTGCAGCCGATGGCAGCTGCCGGTCACCCCGCTGGCGCCGCCGTGGTGAAGGAGTCGGGGGTAGTCGGACATGCTGCGGCCTCCCTGCCAGGGTTGGTTCTCTCACTATAGACGCCGGGGCGAGTGCCGAGCCGGCTCGAGCGTCACGAGGTCTCGGCGGGACAGATGGCACCCTTGCGCGCCCACTCTCTTATACGGAAATATTTCCCATAAAATATTGACTACGACCTTGGTCGCATCTATTTTATATGGAAAGCATTTCCGTAAAATGAGATCAGGAGACTCACCATGACCACCGAAAGCATTCCGACCATCTGGGACCAGCCCCTCCCCCGCGCCAGGCGCCAGGCGAAGAAGCGCAGCGGCAACGCCGAGCGCTTCCTCACCATCTGGAGCCGGCCAGTGGCCCGCCTGACCAAGGCCGGCGCCTGATCGCAGGCGGTCGCCCTGCCGGTCGATGCCCACGCCTACCGAGCCCGGCGCCGCCCTCGCCTGCACGCCGGTCCGCTGTTACTATTCACGCCATCTACCCTCTTTCACTTTCCGTCAGCGCCGGCCCCCGCGCCGGCTACATGAGGCACTTCCATGTGGAAGAAGCTGTTCGCCAGCAAGAAGAAACCGGTTCACTGCTGGGTCATCAAGCAGGTCGACCCCGGCCTGCTGCATCTGTGCGAGCTGGGCACGCCGGTCAGCGAGCTCAAGCCCGCCCAGCTGCAGGAGCAGCTGGCGCAGGGGCGCTTCCAGGGCGGCATCCAGATGGGTGATACCGGTCTGGTGCTCCACAGCCAGCAGTTTGCCGAGCTGATTCCCGAGGAAGCCCTGGAAATGCTCGACGGCTCCCGCGCCCGCTGGCGGGAGCAGGAGTGGGATATCTCCAAGGTCCCCCAGCGCTGCTGGACCTGGCAGGGCCGCCTGGTGGCCAGCCCCAACCCCATCGATGACGGCACCCGCTGGGTGAGCAGCGAAGATGTCAGCGATCTGCGCCGCAAGGCCGAGGGTAGTGCTAAGCTCAAGGAAGACGCCCCCTTCGAGCTGGAAAGTGACCTCGAGCCTCCCAGCAAGGACGTGGAGGAGGCGGTTCGCAAGGCTCAGGAAGACCGCCAGCGCTGGACCAAAGACGCCTGGGGGTGGAAAGAGAAGGAGTAAGCTTTGACGCTTGATCTCTCCGCCAACGACCCGCACCTGCAGACGCTCCAGAGCCGAGCGCGTTCGCTGTTCGGCTACCACCCTTCCCCCATCTTCGAGCTCGATCCCCAGGGGCGCTTTCGCCACGCCAACCTGGCCGCCGCGCGCTTTGCCGGCCTCCATGAAGAGGAGGGCAAGGGGATGCACTTTTCGCGCTTTGTCGAAACCGAACACCGCGCCCGGGTAGAGGCGCAGTTCCAGGGTGCCCTGGGCGGCCGGCGCACCCACTGCAGCGCCCGCATCATCAACCTGACCGGCCAGCTGCAGCGGGTGGAGATGGACATGCTGCCCATCGCCAGCGAGCACGGCATTCTGGGGGTCTATGTGCTGCTGCAGCCCCGGGCCGAGACAGATGCCCTCCCCGATGCCCGCCGGCTCCTCGACGCCCTGCCGCTGGGCGCCGCCATCCTCGACCTTGATAGCGAGGGCTACCCCGTCCTCCAGGCCAACCCGGCGCTGAGCGAGCTGCTGGATATGCCCCTGGACGCCCTGATCGGCCGCCCCCTGCCGGCCCTGGCCGAGCGCGACAGCCTGG
>PUOM01000174.1 GCA_003552795.1 Halomonas sp.
GCCGCGCTGATGGTGGTGCTGGCGCTGATGGCACTGGCCGCCGCGGCCAGTGCCAACCGCCTGCCGGAGGTGGAATAGGCGGATGGCCGCGTTGAAATCCCGCGGCCAGCTGGCCATGATGTAGCGAACCGAGAAGTACCCATGTCGCCCTTCAGGGCGGACAGGACTGGATCCGCGACAGGAACGCCCAATGAAACGATCTCCCCTGATCAGCCCGGACCTGCTCGAGCGCATCGTCGATGCCTCGGAGGACGGCATCGTGGTCGCCGAGCAGGAAGGCGACGAGAATATCCTGATCTATGTGAACAAGGGCTTCGAGCGCCTGACCGGTTACAGCGCCGACGAGATCCTCTACCAGGATTGCCGTTTCCTGCAGAACGAGGATCGCGACCAGGAGGGCCTGACGGCCATCCGCCAGGCACTGGCCGAGGGCCGCCCCTGTCGCACCGTGCTGCGCAACTACCGCAAGGATGGCACCCTGTTCTGGAACGAGCTCTCCATCACCCCGGTCCACGACGACGATGACAACCTGACCTACTATATCGGCGTTCAGAAGGACGTCACCGAGCGCGTCGAGGCACAGCGGGAGCTGGATCGCCTCAAGGCCCAGTATGGCCTGGAGTGAAGCGAAATAGTCCCGGCAGGGGCTTGTACTTCCGCGCCGGTAGCGATATATAGCGCCCAGGCAACCACCTTGCCTGGGCGCTTCGGGTTCCGCACGCAGAGATCATTGAGCGCGGACGAGAAGCGATCTGTGACCGGTCGACGCCCGTCGACCCCTGGCCATGGGAGGATATCGCATGGGCCGTGAACACCTTCTCGAATCGAGCCTCGACGACGAGGCCGATCTTTCCGACGCGGTCAACGACGACGAGTACGTCCGCCCCCGCAGCAACCGTGCCGATACCCTGCGCGCCCGCCGCCGCGTCGAGGCGCTGCTCGAGGAGCGCCGCCTGCGCCGCGCCATCGAGGATGACTGGGCCGTCGATGAGGAAGAATGAGTGAGGAGTGAGGGGCGAGGAGTGAGGGGCGAGGAGTGATGTTGTCCTCAAACCTCGCCTCCAGACCTCAGGCCCTAGCCTTTACCCGCGGTGGCCACTATCATCGTGGCCACTGAACACTCTCCAACCGACAGGTTCCCATGGCGCAATACGTCTACACCATGAACCGGGTGGGCAAGGTCGTGCCCCCCAAGAAGCAGATTCTCAAGGATATCTCCCTCTCCTTCTTCCCCGGCGCCAAGATCGGCGTGCTGGGCCTGAACGGCGCGGGCAAGTCGACCCTGCTGCGCATCATGGCCGGGGTCGATACCGAGTTCGAGGGCGAGGCGCGCCCCATGCCGGGCATCAACGTCGGCTACCTGCCCCAGGAGCCGGAGCTCGACGACGACAAGAGTGTCCGCGAGACCGTGGAAGAGGCCCTGGGCGCCATCAAGGAGGCCCAGGAGAAGCTCGACGCCGTCTATGCCGCCTACGCCGAGCCGGATGCCGACTTCGACGCCCTGGCCAGCGAGCAGGCGCGCCTGGAGAACATCATCGAGGCCGCCGACGCCCACAACCTGGAGCGCAAGCTCGAGGTGGCCGCCGAGGCGCTGCGCCTGCCCCCCTGGGAGGCCCGCGTGGGGCACCTCTCCGGCGGCGAGCGCCGCCGGGTGGCGCTCTGCCGTCTGCTGCTCGCCAGCCCCGACATGCTGCTGCTCGACGAGCCCACCAACCACCTGGACGCCGAGTCGGTGGCCTGGCTGGAGCGCTTCCTCCACGACTACAGCGGCACCGTAGTGGCGATCACCCACGACCGCTACTTCCTCGACAACGTGGCCGGCTGGATCCTCGAGCTCGACCGCGGCCAGGGCATTCCCTTCGAGGGCAACTACTCCGGCTGGCTGGAGGCCAAGGAGAAACGCCTCGAGCAGGAAGCCAAGCAGGAGGCCTCGAAGAACAAGGCCATCAAGCAGGAGCTGGAGTGGGTGCGCAGCAACGCCAAGGGCCGCCAGGCCAAGAGCAAGGCACGCCTCAACCGCTTCGAGGAGATGCAGTCCGGCGACTTCCAGAAGCGCAACGAGACCAACGAGATCTACATTCCGCCCGGCCCGCGTCTGGGCGACAAGGTCATCGAGTTCCACGGCGTCGCCAAGGCCTTCGATGACAAGCTGCTCTACGAGGATCTCTCCTTTACCGTGCCCAAGGGCGCCATCGTCGGCATCGTCGGCGGCAACGGCGCGGGCAAGTCCACCCTGTTCAAGCTGATCACCGGCAAGGAGCAGCCCGACGCCGGCGAGGTGGTGGTCGGCGACACCGTGGATGTCGCCTACGTGGAGCAGCTGCGCGACGGCCTCGACGACACTCAGACGGTGTGGGAGGCGGTCTCCGACGGCCAGGACATGCTCAACATCAACGGCTACGAGGTGTCGTCGCGGGCCTACGTGGGCCGCTTCAACTTCAAGGGCAACGACCAGCAGAAGCGCTTGAGCGAGCTCTCCGGCGGGGAGCGCGGGCGGCTGCAGCTGGCCCAGACCCTCAAGCAGGGCGCCAACGTGCTGCTGCTGGACGAGCCCTCCAACGACCTCGACATCGAGACCCTGCGCGCCCTGGAAGAGGCGCTGCTGGCCTTCCCCGGCTGCGCCCTGGTGATTTCCCACGACCGCTGGTTCCTCGACCGCATCGCCACGCATATCCTGGCCTTCGAGGGCGACTCCCACGTGGAATTCTTCGAGGGCAACTACACCGAGTACGAGGCGGACCACAAGAAGCGCGTGGGCGACAACACCCCGCACCGCATGAAGTACAAGCGTATCGATGCCTGACCGGCTTCGCCGGAGCTGTAAGCTCTAAGCTGTGAGAGAAAACCCCACGAACCTCATAGGTTGTGGGGTTTTCTTATGGCATCAGCGCCGACCAGTGATCAACGAGACCACAAACAGGATCAGAAACAGGAAGAACAGAATCTGGGCGATCGTGGTGGCGACCCCGGCGATGCCGGTGAAGCCGAGCACCCCGGCGATGATGGCGATGATAAGGAACAGCAGGGCGTTGCCGAGCATACAAGTCTCCTTCGCTGTCGAGCGAGTCGCGTGGCGGTGAAGGTCCGGGCCCGGGTCACTCTCCGTCATGGTCAACCGAGTACCAGAGTCGAGTGACTGGCTGTTGGCCCGCGCTTCGGCACCTGCCATGCAGCAGCACAGTCCATGCCAGACGGTCGGCGGGAGGGTAAACTTTTTTGTTATCAGTATGTTGAAAGCGAGACAGCAGTGGAGCAGGCCGGCCAACCGGACGCCGGCCGGCCACGGGCCCCGGGTAGAAATGACACATGGGTCAGCTCGAGCACGCCTGCGCGTGCCCGGGGCACCCCGACAGGCGTGCTGGCGACTCAGTAGAAGCCGGGCTGGCCCTCGGGGCGGGTCTTGAAGCGCCGATGCAGCCACAGATACTGCTCGGGGTGCTTGCGGATCGCCCCCTCGATGAAGGCGTTGATACGGGCCGCGTCGGCCACGTCGTCACCGCTGGGGAAGTCCTCAAGCGGGGGGAGGTACTCGAGGGTGTAGGTGCGGTTGTCGGGGTTGCGGTGGAACATCAGCGGCATCACCGGTGCCCCGGTCATGCGGGCGATCTTGCCGGTGAGCTTGATGCTGGCCGCCTCCACACCGAAGAAGGGCGCGAAGACGCTGGCATCGCGGCCGAAATCCTGATCCGGGGAGTACCAGACGTGGTGGCCGGCCTTGATGCGGCGCACCACGCCGCGCAGGTCGTGGCGATCGATGGAAATGCCGAAGATGCGGTTGCGCGCGCGGGTCATGAAGCGTTCGAAGAGCGGATTGTCGTGGGGGCGATAGACCACGTCCGCCGGAAAGAAGAGCGAGTGCAGCGCCCCGCCCAGGTCCAGGGTGGAGAAGTGCACGCCGATGATCAGCGCCCCCTTGCCTTCCGCCTGAACCCGCGCCATGTGCTCCTGGCCCTTGAAGGTGACCCGGTGGCGCAGGTGCTCCGGGTCGCGGCACCAGCCGGTGGCGGTCTCCATGATGCCGATGCCGTTGGCGATAAAGGTCTCGCGCACCAGCCTGCGCTGCCGGTCGTCATCCAGTTCCGGAAAGCAGAGCCGCAGGTTGGTCTCGGTGATATGCCGCCGGCGCCCGGCGAAGCGCCAGGCGGCCAGTCCGATCAGCTTGCCGACCCCGAGCTTGAGCCGCCAGGGCAGCCAGGCGGCGACATGCATGGCGCCGATGGCCAGCCAGGTGGGCCAGAAACGGGGATGGGCGAAGGAGCGAGGGTAGGTTTTCCGGCTCATCGGGGGGGAGACCCTCCTTGATCAAGATGCCCCCCATGATAGCGCCTCGGCACCCGGGGCAGCACCCCGGTGAGCAGGGTATAGCTGATGGTGTCGCAGTGGCGGGCCACCTCGTCCACCCCGAGCACCTCGCCGTTGGCGGCCCGGCCCCAGAGCACCACCTCGCTGCCGACGTCGGCCTCGGGGATATCGGTGAGGTCCACGGTGAGCATGTCCATGGAGACCTTGCCGGCGATGGCGGTGCGCCGGCCCGCCACCAGCACCGGGGTGCCGTCTACCGCGTGGCGGTCGTAGCCGTCGCCGTACCCGCCGGCGACGACGCCGATCCTGGACGGACGCGAGGTGATCCATCGACCGCCGTAGCCGACAGGTTCGCCGGCGGGCAGCTCGCGCACGGCGATGATCGCCGAACGCAGCGTCATCACCGGGGCGAGGCGGTGGCTCACTTCATTGGCATGCTCGAGCGGGTCACTGCCGTAGAGCATCACCCCGGGGCGATTCCAGGCGCCGTGGGCTTCCGGGCGAGCCAGGGTTGCCGGTGAGTTGGCCAGACACAGGGGAGCGTCGAGCCTCTCGGCCAGGGCCTCCATCCGCGTCATCTGGCCCTCGAAGTAGCCGGTATCGCCCAGGTCAGCGGTGGCGAAGTGGCTCATCAGGTGCAGGTCGCAGGCGTGGGCCGGGGCTGCCACCAGGCGCCGCCATACCGCTTCCGCCCGCTCGGGGGAAAAGCCGAGGCGGTGCATGCCGGAGTCCACCTTGAGCCAGACGGGAATGGGTCGCGCTGGCCGGTGGGCGAGCAGTGCCTCCACCTGCCAGTCGCTGTGCACCGCCATCC
>PUOM01000233.1 GCA_003552795.1 Halomonas sp.
AGACCATGCAGCGCAACTGGATCGGCAAGTCCCGCGGCGTGGAAATGTCGTTCGACATCAAGGGCCCCGATGGCGCTCCTGGCGAGCCGCTCTCGGTCTACACTACCCGCCCCGACACCCTGATGGGCGTCACCTACATGGCGGTGG
Organism: Halomonas sp.; assembly: GCA_003552795.1. Classification (GTDB taxonomy): domain Bacteria; phylum Pseudomonadota; class Gammaproteobacteria; order Pseudomonadales; family Halomonadaceae; genus Halomonas. The sequence goes on from PUOM01000233.1 coordinate 148, forward strand.
CCGCCGGCCACCCCCTGGCCAAGGCGGCCGCCGAGGGCAACGCGGCACTGGCCGCCTTCTGCGAGGAGTGCGCCCGGGGCGGCACCTCGGAGGCCGAGCTCGCTACCCGCGAGAAGAAGGGCATGCCCACCGGGCACGTGGCGGTGCATCCGCTGACCGGCCGCGAGGTCCCCGTCTTTGTGGCCAACTTCGTGCTGATGGAGTTCGGCACCGGGGCGGTGATGGCGGTACCCGCTCACGACCAGCGCGACTGGGAGTTCGCCACCAAGTACGGCCTGCCCATCGAACCGGTGATCGCCGACGCCTCCGGCCAGGCGCCGGACCTCTCCGAGGGCGCCTTCGACGACTACGGCACCCTGATCCACTCCGGCGAGTTCGACGGCCTCGACTTCGCGGCGGCCTTCGATGCCATCGCCGCCAAGCTCGCCGAGCTCGGCCGCGGCGAGGTCAAGACCAACTACCGGCTGCGCGACTGGGGCGTGGCCCGCCAGCGCTACTGGGGCGCGCCGATTCCGGTCAAGTACGGCCCCGAGGGCCAGACGGTGGCCCTCACCGACGAGGAGCTGCCGGTAGCCCTGCCCATGGAGGTCACCGTGGACGCCTCCGGCTCACCGCTCAAGAAGATGCCGACCTTCTCGGACCTGGGCGACGGCTGGGTGCGCGAGACCGACACCTTCGACACCTTCATGGAGTCCTCCTGGTACTTCGCGCGCTTCTGCTGCGCCGACAACCAGGAGGCGATGCTCGACGAGCGCGCCGACTACTGGCTGCCGGTGGATCTCTATATCGGCGGCATCGAGCACGCCATCCTCCACCTGCTCTACGCGCGCTTCTTCACCAAGCTGATGCGCGACCTGGGTATGGTCAACGTCGACGAGCCCTTCCAGCGTCTGCTCACCCAGGGCATGGTCATCGCCGAAACCTACTACCGTGAGACCGCCAACGGCGGCAAGCAGTGGTTCAACCCCGCCGACGTCGAGGTCAAGCGCGACGAGAAGGGGCGCCCGCTCAGCGCCGTGCTGATCGAGGACGGCCAGCCGGTGGTGATGGGCGGCATCGAGAAGATGTCCAAGTCGAAGAACAACGGCGTCGACCCCCAATCGATGATCGACCGCTTCGGTGCCGACACCGTGCGCCTCTTCATGATGTTCGCCGCCCCGCCGGAGCAATCCCTGGAGTGGTCCGATTCCGGCGTGGAGGGGGCCAGCCGCTTCCTCAAGCGCCTCTGGCGCCTGGTCAGCGAGCACCTGGCCGCCGGCACTCCCGGCGAGCTGGACCGCGAGGCCCTCACCGAGCCCCAGCGCGAGCTGCGCCGCAAGACCCACGAGACGATCAAGAAGGCCAGCGATGACATCGGCCGACGCACCACCTTCAACACCGCCATCGCCGCGGTGATGGAGCTGACCAACGCCATCGGCCGCCTTGCGCCGAGCGAGGACGCCACGGCTCAGGACCTGGCCGTGGCCCGGGAGGCCGTGGAGGCCTGCGTGCTGCTGCTCGCTCCCATCGTGCCCCACGCCTGCCACACGCTCTGGGCGGCGCTGGGCCACGAGGAGCCGGCCATCGACGCCGCCTGGCCCAGGGTGGACGAGGCGGCGCTGGCTCGGGACACCCTCGAGCTAGTGGTGCAGGTCAACGGCAAGCTGCGCGCCCGCATCGAGGTGGCCGCGGACGCCGACAAGGCGGCCATCGAGGCCCAGGCCCTGGCCGCCGAGAATGTCCAGCGCCACACCGAGGGCAAGACCGTACGCAAGGTGATCGTGGTGCCCGGCAAGCTGGTCAATATCGTGGTGGGCTGAGCCCGCCGCGGCACAGGGAGCGACCCATGCAGCGACGCACCTTTCTTCATCTGGGCCTGGCCGGCGCTGCCGGCCTCGGGCTCTCCGCCTGCGGCTTCCGACTGCGCGGCCTCGATCAACCCGAGGCCGAGCTTGGCGAGCTGGCGCTGGCCGGACCGGACAGCGAGCTCTCGCAGCTCGTCCGGGAGCGCCTGGAGGCTGCCGGCACCCGGCTGCATGACGGCGCCGAGCGGATCCTCAACCTGGGCCAGCCCGAGATCCGCCATCGCCCCCTCGGCGTGCTCGACTCGGGTCCCCGGGAGGAGGAGATGACCCTCGAGGCCCCCTTCTCGGTGCAGCGCGCCCGCGATGGCGCCTATCTGCTCGACCAGCAGCGCCTGGATGTTGCCACCCGCTACACGGTGAGCGACGCCAACTTGCTGATCCAGGAGGATCTGCGCGAAGAGGCCCGCCGGGAGCTCCTCGACGACGCCGTGCGCCAGCTGTTCGACCGCCTGCGTAGCCTGTCGCGCTAGCCCGGGCAGCCTGGCACCTTGTGGGAGCTGGGCTTCGCCCGGCGAATGGCGGCGAAGCCGCCCGCATGAACCGATTACGGAAGAGGGTAGACCGCCATCGTGAAAGTCTTCCCCGACAAGCTCGCCGATGCGCTGGCCAAGAAGCTGCCCCCGGTGGTGATCGTCGCCGGCGAGGAGCCGCTGCAGCACATGGAGGCCTGCGACACCGTGCGCGCCGCGGCCCGGGCCCGGGGCATCGAGGAGCGGGAGATCCTCCACGTGGAGGGCAACTTCGCCTGGGGCCGGCTTCACGAGGCCTCGGCCAGCCTGTCGCTCTTCGCCAGCGCCAAGCTGATCGAGTGCCGCCTGGCCGGCAGTAACCTGGGCCAGGAAGGGGCCAAGGCGCTGAAGGCCTACGCCGAGACGCTCAAGGGCAGTGACAACGTGCTGCTGCTGGCCATGGGCAAGCTGGACTTCCGCCAGCAGAAGAGCGCCTGGTTCCAGGCCCTGGACAAGAGCGGGCTCTTCGTGCCGGTGTGGCCGGTGGATGCCGCCCGGCTGGGCTTCTGGCTGCGCGACCGCGCCTCTCGCCACGGGCTCAGCCTCGACCTGGATGCCGCCCGCCTGCTCGGCGAGCGCACCGAGGGCAACCTGCTGGCCGCCGACCAGGAGCTGCAGAAGCTCGCCCTGATGCTACCCCCCGGCGCCCGCATCTCCCCCCGAGACGTGGCCGGCGACGTGGAGGACAGCGCGCGTTTCGATGTCTTCACCCTGATGGACGCCTGCCTGAAGGGAGAGCGCGCGCGAGTGTCGCGGATCATGGCCGGCCTGCGCGGAGAGGGCGTGGAGCCGCCTATCGTGCTCTGGGCGCTGACCCGGGAGCTGCGCACCCTGCTCTCCCTGCATCAGCACCTCGACCAGGGCCAGAGCTTCGAGCACGCCTGCAAGGCCCAGAAGCCCTCGATCTTCGAGAAACGCCGTCCCGCCTACCAGCAGGCCATCGCCCGTCTGCCGGTGAAGCGCCTGCACAAGCTGCTGCTGTTCGCCCAGCGCCTCGATCTCGCCATCAAGGGGGCCTCGCCCCTGCCCGTCCAGGAGGGTCTGCACGACCTGGCCCTGACCCTGGCCGGCGGTCGCGGCCTGCTGGCGGAGATGCCCGCCTCCTACCGCTAGGCGCCTGGTGAAAACGTATCAGAACGTTAACGCACAGTGAGACATTGAAAGTAAAACTCTGGCATGATGTCGGGACACCCCGCTGCCCGGGAGCGCCTAATGCCGAGTTGCCACCACTTTCTTCCCCGCTCACTGAGGCGAGCCGCGCTGCTCGGCCTGATCGTGCTGACGGCGGGGCAGGCGCCCCTGGCTGTCGCCTGGGAGCCCAGCGAGCTGACACCGTCCCGGGACAGCACCCCCATCCTCACCCTGCATGACGGCGCCGAGCGCCACTCCCTCAGCCGCGCGGATATCGAGACGCTCCCGCTTCATGAAGGCACCCTGAGTCACTTCGAGGGCATCGAGGGGCGCTTTGCGGGGGTCTGGCTGGATGACCTCCTTGAAGCGCAGGGCCTCGACCATGCTCCCCAGCTGCGCTTTATCGCCCACGACGACTACACCGTTTTCCTGTCTCGGCAAGACCGCCAGGAGAAACGCTTCCTGCTGGCCACCCGGCTCGACGGTGAGCCCCTCACCCTCACGGAGTTCGGTCCGACCATGCTCGTCGTGCCCGAAGACGCCGCGGCGGTTGAGGCGGGCACGGCCAGCATGACCCACTGGATCTGGTCGATACGCGATATCATCGCCCCATGAGATCCCGTCAACATGCCACCCTCGGCTGGCAGCTGGCCCTCTGCTTCACCCTGCTGTGCGGCCTCTGCGCCCTGGCCATCGGGCTCTACATGGTCAATGGTCGCCAGCACGTGGGCGCCAACTACACCGCCCTGGTGGCCGACGTGGTGCGTGCGCAGCAGCACCCTGCCCTGCTGCGCAGCATGTTGCTGGAGCTGAGCGAATCGCCAGGGAGCGCCCCGGCGGAAAGCTTCGACAATCTGCTGTGGCGCATTCCCCAGCATATTCAGGGAGTCACCCACGGCCTCTCACGCAGCCAGCTCGAGCCCGGCGACTATGTGCCGGCACTGGAGCGGCTCCAGACGGTGCACGACAGGCTCCCCGAGCTCCAGCAGAGGATCGATCAGGCCGCCGCCGGCGGCGATATGTCGGCGCTGCTGGAGCTCGGCCACGCCATCGAGCACGACCTGGCCTGGGCCTACAGCGAGCTCAACGAGCAGATTCACCGGGCCGCCGCGGACCAGCGCATCATCATGGAACGCCTGACATATTCCATCGGGATTCTGGTGCTGCTGGTGCTGCTGGTGGTCGGCGGTCTCATGCTGGCCCTGCTGCGCCTCGATCGTCAGCACTCTCGGCTTGCCCAGCTCAGCCGCCTCGATCCGCTGACGGGGCTGCACAACCGTCGCCACCTGCTCGACGTCGCCCATGGTCTCCATCAGCGCAGCCTGCGGGACTCGCAGCCGCTCAGCCTGATCCTGATCGACCTGGATCGCTTCAAGCAGATCAATGACCGCTATGGGCACCCCGTCGGAGACCGCATCCTTCAGGCCTTTGCCCAGACGCTCCTCGAGGAGACCCGGCAGGTGGACGTGGTCGCCCGCCTGGG
>PUOM01000159.1 GCA_003552795.1 Halomonas sp.
GAGTGGCACAGCCAGACCCGCCACGGCTACGCCCGCGGCGGTGAGCCGGTGATCTACGTACGCAATATCCGCCGCTACCACGATATCTTGAGCTACGTGGACCGTAGTCAGCAGCAGTTCTACCTGCTCAACGACCGACTCCCGGATCCGGAAGAGCGCCATGACGCCACCCTGGCGCCAGCACCTGACCGATGAACGCCCGCTGCATCACGCGCCGCGCCGCGCGGCGAAGAATGCCTTCAGCAGGCGCGAGGCGCGAGCGGCCAGCACCCCGCCCTCCACCTCGACGCGGTGGTTGTGCCAGGGCTGGGCGAAGAGGTTGGCCTTCGACTCCACCATGCCTGTGCGCGGCTCCGCCGCACCATAGACTACCCGCGACAACCGCGCATGGATGATGGCCCCGGTGCACATCAGGCAGGGCTCCAGGGTCACGTAGAGAGTGCAGCCGTCCAGCCGGTAGTTGCCGAGCCGGGCTCCGGCGTCGCGCAGGGCGCGAATCTCGGCGTGGGCGCTGGGGTCATGCTCCGCCACCGGCGCGTTGTACCCGGCGCCGACGATCTCGCCCGCAGCATCCACCACCACCGCCCCCACCGGCACCTCGCCGGCGGTCAGCCCTTCCCGGGCCTGATCCAGGGCCCGGTGCATGTAGAACTCATCGCTGCGCAACGGCCCCCACTCCATGTAGACTGATATGAAACATCTGTATGAGAGGGCCCGCAGGCCCCGACTGCTCCGGAGACTTCACGCATGTCCAACGCTCTCGACGCCCTGGTCGGCCTGCTGGCCCTGGAGCCCCTGGAAGAGAACCTGTTCCGCGGCGCCAGCCAGGACCTGGGTCTGCCCCAGCTGTTCGGCGGCCAGGTCCTGGGGCAGGCGCTCTCCGCGGCCACTCAGACCGTCGATGTCTCGCGGCGCGCTCACTCTCTGCACGGCTACTTCCTGCGCCCCGGGGATGCACGCCGCCCGGTAGTCTATCAGGTCGATGCCGTGCGCGACGGCGGCAGCTTCGCCACCCGCCGAGTCACCGCCATCCAGAAGGGGCGGCCGATCTTCTTCTGCAGCGCCTCCTTCCACGGCGAGGAGACGGGGCTCTCACACCAGGCCGACATGCCCGGGGTCTCCTCCCCTGAGCAGCTGATCGAGGCGGGGGCTCGCCTGGTGCGTTTCGCCAACCACCCCATCGAGTTCCTGCTCGACGGCGAGGAGGGTGAGGCCGGTCGGGCGGCACGCAAGCGGGTCTGGTTCCGCCTGGCCGGCGAGCTGCCCGACGATCCCGCCCTGCACCGCTACCTGCTGGCCTACAGCTCCGACTTCAACCTGCTGACCACGGCCCTGGTGCCCCACGGGCTCGACTTCCGCGACCCCAGTCTGCAGATCGCCAGCCTCGACCACGCGCTCTGGCTCCACCACGACGTGCGGGTCAATGACTGGCTGCTCTATGACATGGACAGCCCCTGGACCGGCGCCGCCCGCGGCTTTGCCCGCGGCAGCATCTACGACCGCCAGGGGCGCCTGGTGGCCTCCTCCGCCCAGGAGGGGCTCACCCGCCTGCGCGAGCCCCCCGGGCACTAGTCCCCACCCGCTGGCCACCTGCGCTCGCTCAGGGCCAGCGCTGGGGCACCGGGGACACGAGACGGGCCGACTCGCGTCAGGCCTCGAGCTCCGGCGTGCGGCGGCGCGGCGAGGGCATCGGCACCTCGGTGGAGAGTTCCACCTCGATGGTCTCGCCCTGCTGCCAGGCGCGCAGGCGTGCCGGCTCACCCGCTGGGGTATCGCGCACCAGCTCCAGGAAGTGCAGCGGGCTGTCCGGGGTCTCGCCGTTGACCTCCAGCAGCAGATCGCCCGGCGCCAGGCCCGCCTCGGCGGCCTCACCGCGCACGTCGCTGACCAGCACCCCTGCATGGTCAGGCAGCCCCAGCGCCTCGCGCAGGTCATCGTCCAGCGGCGTCACCGTGATGCCCAGCGCCACCACCACCTGATCATCGAAGCCCTGATACTCGATCTGGCGGGCCGCCTCGAGCACCTCGGGTGCCACATGGATGCTGGCCCCCGCGTTCAGCGCCAGGGCGATGGCATCGCTGGGGCGGCTGTCGATGCGCAGCGGCTCATCGCGGCCGGGCAGCGTCAGCTCCAGCATGCCCAGGAAGGTGCTGTCGGTGAGAGCATCCACGTAGACCCGCGACAGCGACACCTCGGCGCCCTCCAGCACGTCGCCGAGCAGCTCATGGGTGAGCGGCCGCGGCGGACGCTCGCCGGCCAGGGCACGCAGGATGGCCTGGGCCTCGTTCACGCCGATGAAGATCGGGATTACCTCCCGGGCGCCAGGCTCGCGCAGCAGTACCACCGGGACACCGGCCATCCCCGCCGTGCCCACGGTGGCCACCTCCACCTCGACCATCTCCTCGGGCTCCACGGCCAGTTCCCGCGCCTGGGCGGACAGCGACCAGGCCATCAGCAGGATCAGACAGGGGGCCAGCAGTTGCGCCAGTTTCGACAACGACTCTCTCATGCCAGGGACTCCTCTATGCGGGCGGCCACGGCCCGGCCACCACGGACGGCAGTGTCCCGTCAGGATGGCAGCCGTGGCGCCGCGCCGCCATCAACGCTCAGGACTTGCCGGCGGTGAAGCCCCCGTCGACCATCAGGTTGGCCCCGGTGACGAAGCTCGCCTCGTCGCTGGCCAGGAACAGGAAGGCGTTGGCGATCTCCTCCGAGCGGCCCAGGCGGCCGAGAGGGTGCAGGCCGATCAGCCCCTGAAGCATGTCGTCATCCAGCGCCTCGAGCAGCGGGGTATCGATGTAGCCGGGGCCGATGGCGTTGACCCGCACGCCCTTAGGGGCCGCCTCGATGGCCAGGCTGCGGGTCATGTTGACCACCCCGCCCTTGGCGGCGGTGTAGGCGGCGGTCTGGGACTGGCCGAACACGCCGAGGATGGAGGCGCAGTTGACGATGCTGCCGCTGCCCTGGGGAAGCATCACCCTGAGCGCGGCCCGGGCCACCCGGAAGACGCCGTTGAGGTTGATGTCGATGATGCGCAGAAACTCCTCGTCGGCGACTTCGTCCGACGGCGTGACGCCACCGATGCCGGCGTTGTTGAACACCGCATCCACGCGACCGAGCGCATTCACCGTCTCCTCGAACAGGCGATCCACCTGGTCGGTAGCGGTGACGTCGCAGGCCTGGAACAGGCAGCGCCCCGCGTGCTGACCGTCCAGCGCCGCCGCGCGCTGGGCGCCGCCGCTCTCCTCGAGGTCGGCGATGACCACGCTGGCGCCCTCCTCCAGGCAGCGCTCCACGCTGGCCAGACCGATGCCGCTGGCGCCTCCGGTGACGATGACACTCTTGCCCTGCATGCGCATAAACCGCTCTCCTTGACGATGATGGTCCGTCAGGAAGCGAGGCTCGCCCCCTGACATGCCTCGATCCGGTGCAGCGAATCGCAATCCGCCCACGGCGCTCCATTGTGCCAGGACGTTGCTCACCCCGTCTTGACCCGCATCAGCTCGCTCCAGCGGGTGGTGTAGCGCGGCGTGCGCCGCTCGCAGCGCAGCGCCCAGGCGTTGCCCTGGCGGGGCAGGCCGAAGCGCACGGTATCGCGCCCCATCTCGCGGTTGAGCCGGTCCAGGGTGGCCATCAGCCGCTGGCTGCGCGCACGGCGGGCATCGTCCGCCGGCGTCTCGAGCAGCGAGGGCTGGGCGCGCTCGGTCTCCACCAGATCGAGCAGCATGACGCCGCACTTCTGATAGCGGTAGCCGTCGAGGAAGATGGCGGCCAGGGCCTGGCGGGCCGCCGCCAGCAGTTCGCGGCTGTCGGCGGTAGGTGCCGCCAGCGCCACCAGGGCGACATTGCGGTACTGAGGATCGCCGGCCAGGAAGGGAGAGGTGCGCAGGAACACCTGAACCGCTCGGGCCAGGCTGCCCTGGCGGCGCAGCTTTTCGCCGGCCCGGGCGGCGTGCTGGCGAATCGCCGCCTCGAGTTCGTGGCGCTCGCCGGTGAGCCGGCCGAAGGAGCGCGACACCACCAGCCGCCGGCGAGGTTCGCTCATGTCGTCGAGCACGATGGCCGAGCGGCCGCGCAGCTCCCAGACCAGGCGCTCCATCACCACCGAGAAGCGGCTGCGCACCCAGCGCGGGTCGGCCTCGCGCAGCGCCCAGGCGGTGGTGATCCCCATCAGCGCCAGCCGCTCGGCGCTGCGCCGGGCCACGCCCCAGAGATCCTCCACCGGGCAGGCGGCCAGCGCCCGGCGGGTGGCCTCGCCCTCGGCATCGAGCCGGCAGACCCCCTCGAAGGCCGGCTCGCGCTTGGCCAGGCGATTGGCCAGCTTGGCCAGCACCCGGGTCGGCGCCAGCCCCACCCCGACCGGGATGCCGGTCCAGCGCTCCACGGTCTCGCGCATGATGCGGCAGTGGCCCTCCAGCGTCTCCTCAGGAAAGCCGCCGAAGCCCACGAAGCTCTCGTCGATGGAGTAGGGCTCCACGTCCGGCGAGAACTCCGCCAGCACCCGGTTGACCCGCCGCGACATGTCGCCGTAAAGGGCATAGTTGCTGGAGAGCAGCACCGCCCGGCGGCGCACGTCGGGCGGCAGCAGGTGGCGCGGCGCCCCCATGGCCACGCCCAGCGCCTTGAGCTCCTCGGAGCGGGCCACCACGCAGCCGTCGTTGTTGGAGAGTACCCCCACCGGCCGCCCCACCAGACGCGGGTCGAAGGCCCGCTCGCAGCTCACGTAGAAGTTGTTGCCGTCGACCAGGGCGATCATGGGGCCCGCCCCAGCAGATCGTGCAGCACATGGGTGACCACTCCCCACACCTCGCACTCGCGCCCGGTCAGGGGAATCGGCGCGAAGCGCGGGTTGCTGGCCACCAGCCATACCCCGCTGCCGCGTCGCTCCAGGCGCTTGACGGTGGGCTCCCCCTCCAGGGCGATGACGATCACTCGACCAGGCAGCGGCTCCAGGCTGCGGTCCACCACCAGCAGGTCGCCGTGGTGGATGCCGTCGCCGAGCATGGAGTCGCCCTCGGCGCGCACGAAGTAGGTGGCCGCCGGGCGCTTCACCACGTGGGCGTGCAGATCGATCTCGGCCTCCAGGTGATCATC
>PUOM01000010.1 GCA_003552795.1 Halomonas sp.
AGCGCCAGCACCACCATCAGCGCGGCGGCGCCGAGCCACTGGGCCAGAGCGCCGACGATGCCGCCCACCGCCAGCATCAGCACCCCGGTGAGGGTGTTGGAGAGTGCCACGTAGAGGGCTCGCCTGTCGCTGCCGGCCATGTCGACGATGTAGGTCTTGCGGCCCAGGCGCACCCCGGCATGGATGATCACCAGCAGCGCATAGACCAGCGCATAGGGCCAGACGGTCTGGCTCCAGGCGCCGGGCAGCCAGGCGATGGCGGCGGCCAGCAGGCAGCAGAAGGTGGCGCCCAGGCCGGCGTCGCGCATCACCCGGCGGCTGGAGGCGTCGGCACGCTTGCCCCAGACGGGGCTTGCCACCATGCCGGCGAGGCCGGAAACCAGGATCATGACGCCCAGGCCGCCCAGCTCGGTGCCGCTCTGCTGCTGGCCGAGCAGCGCCACATAGGGCAGCGCCAGGGCGCTGGCCAGCAGCAGGGCCCGGGAGAGATTGAAGTGCAGGAAGGCGCGGTCCTCGCGCATCAGGCGCAGCCCCAGCCGGATGCTGTCCCAGGCGTTCTCGCCTCCCTCCACGGCGCCGGGAGTCTCCGTGATGCGCGCCGCGCAGAGGGCGTTGAGGGCCCAGCCCAGTGCCGCGATCGCCATCAGCACCGCCAGTGCCAGCTCCCCGGGCCGATCGCCGAAGAGCATCAGCACCGCACCGGCGGCCAGGGTCGCCGCCCCTGCCACGCTGCCGCTCCAGCCCATCAGGGTGCCGCGGCGCTGCTTGCTGATGGTCTTGCCCAGCACGTCCTTGGTGGCCACCGAGGAGATTCCCCGGGCGAGCGACAGCGCCACCAGCGCGGCCAGCACCAGGGCGCCGCCGACGGCGCCCGAGCCGAACAGCGCCAGCAGGGCGAGCAGGGCGGCCGCGGCGGCCTGGAGCAGCCCGCCGACTACCCAGGCCCACTTGCGCTGGGGCTTGAGGCGAATGAAGCCGGCCACGAACAGCTGGGGGAGCAGGGCGCCGGCTTCGCGGATCGGGACCAGCAGGCCGACCATCCACAGCGGCGCGCCGATCACCCCCATCAGCCAGGGCAGCACCAGCCGGGCGCTGGCGAGCTCATCGGCCAGCTTGTTGCCCAGCGACGCCAGAAGGTGCAGGAAGAAGTTGCGCGGCTGCTCGTCGCAGGCCGCATCCGGGATGTCCTTGCACATCCGGGTGTCCTCGTCGCCGGTCAGCCACTCGTAGAGGCGGGACTGGCTGATCTCGGGTGCGGCCATGGGGGCTCCTCGCTGCTAGGATGGTCGGCTCATATTGTCGCGACAGGAGGGCCGCCATGTCACGTATTCGCATCCACTACTGCACCCAGTGTCAGTGGCTGCTGCGCAGCGCCTGGCTCGCCCAGGAGCTGCTCTCCACCTTCGGCGAGGCCCTCGAGGAGGTGGCCCTGGTGCCCTCGCACGGCGGTTATTTCGAAATCTTCCACGACGACGAATCGATCTGGGAGCGCAAGCGTGACGGCGGCTTCCCCGACAGCAAGGTGCTCAAGCAGCGGGTTCGCGATCGCTTCGACCCCGGTCGCGACCTGGGCCATATCGACCGCGCCGGCCGCGGCAGCGACACATGACCCGGGACGGCCAGGCGATGCTCTACGGCCTCGGCGCCGTGGCGCTCTGGTCCACCGTGGCCACCGCCTTCAAGGTGGCGCTGGGCTACATGAGCCCGCTCGAGCTGATGTGGCTGGCTTCCCTGGTCTCCTGGGCGCTGATCGGGGCCCTGGTGATGCGCCAGGGGCTCGCCGGCGAGGCGCTGCGCCGCGGCTGGCGCACCGCCGCCTGGGCGGGGCTGATGAACCCGGTGGCCTACTATCTGTTGCTGTTCGGCGCCTACGACCGCCTGCCGGGGCAGGAGGCGATGGCGCTCAACTACACCTGGGCGCTGGCCATGGCGTTTCTCGCCGTGCCGCTGCTCGGCCAGCGGCTGACCCGCGTCGACGTGCTGGCCGGGCTGGTCGCCTACGCCGGGGTCTGGGTGATCGCCACCCGCGGGGCGGTATTCGACGTGGCCTTCGCCGACCCCCTGGGGGTGGCCATGGCGCTCGCCTCGACGCTGATCTGGGCCCTCTACTGGCTGCTCAACGCCCGGGACCATCGCCCGCCGCTGGTGGCCCAGTGGCAGAACTTCAGCGTCGGGGTGCCGGTGCTCACGGCGCTGCTGCTGGCGGGGCCGGGCCTTCAGTGGCACGGCTGGGCGGGGCTCTCTGCAGGGGTCTACGTGGGGCTCTTCGAAATGGGCGTTGCCTTCGTGCTCTGGCAGCTCGCCGTGCATCGGGTGTCGCGCACGGCGAAGGTCTCGAACCTGATCTTCCTCTCGCCGCCGGTGTCGCTGCTGCTGCTTTTCCTGGTGGTGGGCGAGCCGATCCTGGCCTCGACGCTGGTGGGCCTTGCGCTGATCCTCGGCGGGCTGGCGCTGCAGCAGTGGCAGAAGGCGCCGGCTCCGATCCGCCAGTCCTGAACGACGCCGCGCTCGGCGTCACTCCTGGGCGGCCAGGGTCAGACCGTTCTCCTCCAGCAGCGCCTCGAGCTCGGGCCAGACGTTCTCCAGGATGATCGGCTGAGCCTCGGCGGTGGGGTGGATGCCGTCGCTCTGCATCAGCGCCTCGTCCAGGGCCACCCCCTCCAGCAGGAAGGGCACCAGCGGCAGCTCGTAGTCATCGGCCAGGCGGGTGAAGACCCCGGTGAAAGCGTCGCGGTAGGCCTGGCCGTAGTTGGGCGGTATATCGATGCCGAGCAGCAGCACCTCGGCTTCGGCCTCCTGGCTCGCCTCGATCATGCGCCGCAGGTTGGCCTCGAACTGGCCCGGCGGCAGGCCGCGCAGGCCATCGTTGCCGCCCAGCTCGAGCAGAACAATGTCGGGGGCGTGCTGTCCGAGAAGCTCGGGCAGGCGGCTGGCTCCGCCGCTGGAGGTCTCGCCGCTGATGCTGGCGTTGACCACTCGCGCCTTTCCGTCGAGCCGTGCTTCCAGCAGACTGACCCAGCCCTCGTCGGCCTCGATGCCGTAGGCCGCGCTCAGGCTGTCGCCCATCACCAGCAGAGTGGGGCGCTCGTCGGCCAGCGCCGAGGCGGTGCCCAGCGCCAGGGTGATCGTCAGTGGCAGGACCAGCAGCCAGGCGGTGAATCGACGCAATGCAACCTCAGGGAAACCCTTCAACATGAACGCTACCTCTCGCACGGATATGACGCCGATTCTACACGCCGAACACCTGACCAAGCAGGTCAAGAGCGGCGACCGGCAGCTCACCATTCTGAGTGACCTGGCCCTCTCGGTGTTCCCCGGCGAGACGGTGGCGATCCTCGGCCAGAGCGGTGCGGGCAAGTCGACCCTGCTGGGGCTGCTGGCCGGGCTCGACCTGCCCAGCGGCGGGTCGCTTGCGATGTTCGGGCAGCAACTCTCGGCGCTGGACGAGGATGGCCGAGCCCGGCTGCGCAACGGCCGGGTCGGCTTCGTGTTCCAGAACTTCCAGCTGCTGCCCACCCTCACCGCCCTGGAGAACGTGATGCTGCCGCTGGAGCTCTCGCCCCAGCCTGGCACCACGGCCCGGGCGAGGGAGTGGCTGGAGCGGGTAGGGCTGGGCGAGCGGCTCGACCATCTGCCCAAGCAGCTCTCCGGCGGCGAGCAGCAGCGGGTGGCCCTGGCGCGCGCCTTCGTCACCGGCGCCGAGCTGGTGTTCGCCGACGAGCCCACCGGCAACCTCGATCCGGATACCGGCGAGCGCATCATCGACGCTCTCTTCTCCCTCAACCGCGAGGCGGGCACCACCCTGGTGCTGGTGACCCACGACCACGCCCTGGCGCGGCGCTGCGACCGCTGCCTGCGCCTCGACCATGGCCGCCTGGAGGCTCTCGAGCTCGGCGAGGTGAGCCCATGAGCCTGACTGCCCTGCGCCTGGCGCGCTTCTCGGCCCGGGGGCTGGCCCGCGACCTGCGCGCTCCCGACGTGCGCGCGCTCTTCGTGGCCCTGGCCCTGGCGGTGGCCGCCTCCACCATGATCGGCTTCTTCCTCGACCGCCTGGATCGCGGCCTGGAGCGCCAGGCCAGCCAGCTGCTCGGCGGCGATCTGGTACTGGAGCAGGGCCGGCCCTTCGATGCCGAGCTGCGCCAGACCCTGGAGGAGGCCGGCCTGGTGCTCAGCGACCAGGTGAGCATGGTCTCCATGGTCAGCCTGGATGACGCCTTCCAGCCCGCCAGCCTCAAGGCGGTGGACCGGCGCTACCCGCTCTATGGCGGGGTCCACGTGGATCTCGGCGAGGGCAGCGAGGTGGTGGCCCGCGGTCCGGCCCCGGGGGAGGCCTGGCTGGCGCCGCGTCTGGCGCTGCTGCTCGACGCCGAACCCGGCGACCGGGTGCAGGTGGGGGAGACCGAGCTGACCGTGGCGGGGCTGATCGAGCGCGAACCCGACCAGTCCGGCGGCTTCGCCAACTTCAATCCGCGGCTGATGATGCATGCCGCGGATCTCGAGGCCTCCAACCTGGTGCAGGACGGCTCCCGGGTGGAGTTCGCGCTGCTCGCCGCCGGGCCGCCGGATATCATCGACGACCTGGCGCCGCTGCTGGCCCAGCTGCGCCGTGACGGGGTCGAGGTGCGCGACGTGCGCCGCGACCGGCCCCAGCTCGGCAATGCCCTGGAGCGCGCCGAGCGCTTTCTGAGCCTGGCGGGGCTGGCCGCCGTGCTGCTGGCCGGGGTGGCGGTGGCCATGGCCACCCGGCGCTACGTGGATCGCCACCTGGATACCGCGGCGCTGATGCGCTGCTTCGGCGCCACCCAGCGCGAGCTGATTCGGGTCTTCAGCCTGCAGCTGCTGTGGCTGGCGCTGGCGGCCTCGGCGGTGGGCGCGGTGCTGGGGCTGGTCGGCCAGGCGGGGCTGCTGGCGCTGCTCACCGCCTTCCTGCCCCTGGAGCTGCCGCCCCCCGGGGCGCTGCCGCTGTGGCTTGGCGTGCTCACCGCGCTGGCCGTGCTGGTGGGCTTCGCCGGCCCGACCCTGATTCGCCTGAAGAAGGTCAGTGCACTCAAGGTGTTGCGCCGCGAGCTCGACCCGTTGCCGGCCTCGGC
>PUOM01000250.1 GCA_003552795.1 Halomonas sp.
GCTGACGTGAATGGCCGGCAGCGCCTCGGCGCTGGCGTCCAGGAAGGTGCTCAGGCGGCGCTTCTGGCCCAGTGGGCTGATCCCGCCGAGAACATAGCCGGTGGCGCGCCGAGCCTCGTCGGCTTCGGCCAGGCTGGCCCGCCGGGCCCCGGCGGCCCGAGCCAGGGCCTTGAGGTCGAGCCGGTGCGAGACCGGCACGATGGCCACCGCCAGCCGGCCATCGTCTAGCTTCACGAGCAGGGTCTTGAACACCTCGTCGGCCGGGAGTCCCAGCGCCCGGGCCGCCTCCTCGCCGTAGGCGGGGGTGCGCGGATCGTGGTCGTACTCGACCAGGGTGAAGTCGACGCCGGCCTTCTCGAGCTGCCTGATGGCGGGGGTCATGCTGCCGCCGGCTCCTCCCGGACGTGGGCTGCCAGCGCCTCCCGCAGCTCGCCCTCGATGGGGACGGCCTTCTTGGCCTCATGGTCGAAGTGAACCATCACGGTGCGGCCGATATTGGTCATTTGGCCCTCCTGGTGGGCCTCCTGGGTCACCGTGAAGGAGCTGTTGCCCAGCCGCGAGATATAGGTACGGATCTCGATATCGCGGCCGTACTGCAGCTCGGCGCGGTACTCCACCTCCATGCGGGCCATGATCAGGCGCCACCGGCGGGGGTCCAGGTCCGGGGTGAAGAGCCGGAAGAGGTCGTTGCGGGCCAGCTCGAACCAGGCCGGCAGGCGGGTGTTGTTGATATGGCCCAGGGCGTCGGTGTCGTAGAAGGCGGGCTCGATGGTGCGGGTGAACATGGCGGGGGGCTCCTTGTTGTAGTCGTCGCGGTGATCATCATTCAGGCAGAACAGCTTTGCCCCAAGCAAGCGCTCGGTCAAGCCTGGGGAAGCCGCCTGGCTTGCTGCCACGCCTGCAGCCGGGTCCAGCCCAACAGCCAGAGGGTGGCCACGGCGAAGCCGGCGAGGGTGCCGAGGCCAATCCCCAGCACGGGGTAGGCCAGCGAGACGCAGAGGGTGTAGCTGAGCAGCGCGCCGAGCCCCGCCGGGTAGTGCTTGATCACCGTGGCCACCGGGCCGGGGCCGTGGGTCAGGTGCAGGATCACCAGGAAGGGGTACATGGTGATCGGGAAGGCCGCCATCACGCCGGCCCAGGCCGCCGGCAGGACGTGGGCGAGACCGGTGATCACGAAGATGATGGCGGCGGCGAGCAGGGCGCGCAGGCCCAGCGCCCCCCAGGAGAGACGCCCGCCGGGGCGCGCGGCGCTCTCCGGCACCCGGCGGTAGAGCCAGGTGAAGAGCAGGATGGCGGCCAGGGTGGTGGCGGTGCCGGTGAAGCGGTCGAACTCCACCCGGGTGAGCAGCAGGCTCACCGCCAGGAAGGCGGCCAGGCCCGCCGCGGTGCCGGCCAGCACCCCGGGAAACCCCGGCCGGCGGCCGGCCAGCAGGTAGCCGCCGCCCAGCGCCAGGGTGGCGGTGAAGCCGGCCAGGGTGTGCACGGCGCTCTCGGCGGCAAACCCGGTGGAGAGTTCCAGGCCGATGAAGAACAGGGCGATGGCGGTACCCAGGGGGTAGCCGGCCAGCAGCCCGGCGACGCGGGGGCTGACGCGCACGGCGATGGCACCCAGGCCCAGCACCATGCCGATCGAGACCAGGAGTTTGGCCAGCTGCCAGCTCAGGGGAACTTCCATGCTGTTTTCCTTATCAGTTCGAACACTGTCTCGTCGCGGGAGGCCCCATGGCCCACCATGAGCTTTCTCCACCGCCACGCCCCGAGGGCTGCGAACTGTGTGGTCGGCCGTCGCCGCTGACCAAGCACCACCTGATACCGCGCGCGCTGCACGGCAAGGCGCGCTACCGGCGCCGCTTCGACCGGGTGGAGCGCTTGACTGCCATCCTGTGGCTCTGTCACCCCTGCCACAAGCATATCCACGCGCTGCTGTCGGAGCGCGAGCTGGCCGACCAGTATCGCAGCCGGGAGGCGCTGATGGCACACCCGGATATCGGTAGCTTCGTCGACTGGCTGGCCGGCAAGCCGCCCGGCTTCAAGCCGAAACGGGCCGTGCGTCGGCGTCAGGGGCGTTAGATCAAGCGCAGTCCCTGGCGGTCTATCCAGGCCGCCCTGAGCGGGGCCGCCAGGGGGCCGCGAAGATGGGCGGGCAGGGCGGCCTCGGCGCTTTCGTGGTCGTCGAAGCTGCGGTTGCGCAGCCAGCAGTAGGCCCAGGCGCAGGCCTCGTCGTCGCTGGCCGGGAGCGGCCGGGCCGGCATCTGGATCAGCAGGAAGGCGGCGGTGCGCGCCGCCCATAGCGGGATCTCGTCGCCCGCCTCCGGCGCGCTCCAGGCGTTCAGGGTGGCGCCGTCCGGGGTGGCCTCGGGCTGGCCCAGCTTCGCGACCCGGGCGGTCTCGGCCAGGATCAGCGCCAGGCGCTCGGCGTCGCCCTGGCCCAGCGCCAGCCACTGGCCGATCAGCGCGGGCAGCCCGCGGCGTACCTTGGCATAGAAGCCGTCCTGGGGCATCGTCTTGGTCATCACATGTCCTGATCATCGAGGAGTGAGCGCATGGCGTTCGATTTTGCCACGCCCGTGGAGCGTCGGCATCCGTCCGGCGACCGGCCGTTCCACTGGCCCTCCCAGAAGTGGCACCGCTACGGCGACGATGTGCTGCCGCTGTGGGTGGCCGACATGGACTTCGTCTCGCCGCCGGCGGTGCTCGAGGCGCTGCGCGCCCGGGTCGACCACGGCGTGTTCGGCTATGGCCTGGTGCCGGACTCCCTGCGCGAGACCCTCTGCGCCTGGAGCGAGCGCCACTACGGCTGGGCCATCGAGCCCGGCTGGCAGCTGTGGCTGCCCGGCGTGGTGCCGGCCCTGCATCTGGCCAGTCTGGCGCTCACCGAGCCGGGCGACGGCGTGCTGACCGTGACACCCATCTACCCCCCCTTCCTGCGGGTGGCCGAGCGCACCGGGCGCCTCCCCCAGCAGGCGGCGATGGCCGAGCCCGCGGCCCCCGGCGAGCCCTGGCGGCTCGATCTCGAGGCGCTGGAGGCGGCGATCACCCCGCGCACCCGGCTGCTGCTGTGGTGCCATCCGCATAACCCCACCGGGCGAGTCTGGGGCCGCGACGAGCTGGCCGGCCTGGCCGAGCTGGTCGAGCGTCATGACCTGCTGGTGGTCTCCGATGAGCTGCACTGCGACCTGCTGCTGGACGAGGGGGCGCGCCATGTGCCGCTGGCGGCGGCCTTCCCTGAGCTGGCCGCGCGCACCCTGACCCTCTGGGCTCCCTCCAAGACCTTCAACCTGGCGGGGCTGACCACCGCCTGTGCGGTGATTCCCGACGCCGCCCTGCGCCGGCGCTTCGCCGCCGTGGTCAAGGGGTTGACGCCGGACGGCAACGTGCTGGGCCTGGTGGCCGCCGAGGCGGCCTATGCCGAGGGTGAGTCCTGGCGTCAGGCGCTGCTCGGGGTGCTGCGCAGCCATCGCCAGGTCCTGGTGGAGCGAGTGGCAGGCTGGCCGGGGGTGACCCTGAGCGCGCCCGAGTCCACCTATCTGGCCTGGCTCGACCTGCGCCAGGCGCCGGCCCTGGCGGGGAGCGATTCGCCCCAGCAGCCGCTGCTCGAGCGCGCCGGGGTGGCACTCTCCGACGGCGCCGATTTCGGCACCCCGGGTCTGGCGCGGCTCAACTTCGGCACCACGGCGGCCCAGCTGGAGGCGGCGCTGGCGCGGCTGGATAAGGTCTTGAAAGCCTGAAGAGCGTCGCGTCGCGCCTGGAAGCTCGAAGCCGTCAGCAGTGCTGCATGGCAACATGTTCCCGCTCGGTTTTGGGTCCGGGGTTGAAGTGACTTCCAGCTTCAAGCTTATGGCTTACAGCTCCCGGCGAAGCCGGGTCAGTAAAGCAGCGCAAACAGCTTGCGGCGGTAGCTGACCGTCAGCGGGTGGTCGGCGCCCAGGGCGTCGAAGACTCGCAGCAGGGTCTTGCGGGCGGCGTCGTCGCCGTAGGCACGATCGGTCTTCATCAGCGCCAGCAGGGCATCGAGGCCGGCCTCGTAGTCGCCATCGGCCACCCGGCGCAGGGCGCGCAGGTACCGGGCCTCGCTGTCGTCGCGATCACCCAGGGCGGCCAGCTCGTCGGCGCCGGGGGCCTCCTCGCCGAACTCGATGCTGGCGCGTACGCCACGGGCCGGGGCGGCATCGCGCTCCTCCGGCGGCAGGTTGTCGAGCAGGGCGCGGGCATCCGCGGCGTTGCCTTCGGCCACCAGCGCCCGGGCCAGATCCACCTGATAGGGGTAGTGCTGCGGATTCTGCTGCGCGAGCTCCTCGTAGAGGGCGCGGGCCGTGGCGGCATCGCCGGCGGCCAGTGCCTCGGCGGCCTGTTCCTCGGGGCTGGCCGGGGCGTCCTCCGGGGCCGGAAAATAGCGGCCCAGCCACTCGCGGATCTGCTTCTCGGGCAGTGCTCCCTGGAAGTGGTCGACCAGGCCGCCCTGGCTGATCAGCTTGACGTCGGGTACCGAGCGCACGCCGAGCTGGGCGGCGATCTCCTGATTCTCCTCGATATTGAGCTTGGCCAGGATGAAGGCGCCCTGGTATTCACGGGCCAGCTTCTCCAGCACCGGCATCAGGTTCTTGCAGGGTTCGCACCAGGGAGCCCAGCAGTCGAGCAGCACCGGCACCTGCATGGAGATCTCCAGCAGCTGCTGAATGTTGCTGGCGTCGGCATCGACGATCACCTCGGGTGCTTCGCCGGCGGGGGCGGAAGCCGTGGCGGCGTCGCTGGCGGCGGAGGGCGTGTCGGAGGCGAGGGGTTCGCCGGTGCGCGGATCGACGATGGGCATGGTTGGGCTTCCCGAGTCTGAGTGGGTTTACAGGGAAGATGCGGGTGACGGCGCGTGTATTCAAGGGGAGGGGCGCAGAACGCCGGTGTTGATAGAGTGTTTCCTATAAGAAACCTGTGCTGTCACTATTCAGCGGCTTGTAGTTTGATCTCTGGAGGTTTAGGCAGTCGGGGTTTGGGAGGGTGATTTGGCAAAGTTTCTTTCAAGGCGCCATTGTTTCCAATGAGAAACATGGTCTACTCTTGGTCCATTCGAGTCCGAGTCGGTCGAGCGCCGGCGGGCCGCCGCGATCTGTCAGTCTGTCATAGAGGCAACCCCGATGAGTGAGTTGAACCGCACCCCGCTGTATGACCTGCATGTGGCGCTGGGCGCCAAGCTGGTGCCCTTCGCCGGCTACGCGATGCCGGTCCAGTACCCACTGGGCGTGAAGAAGGAGCACGAGCAGACGCGCAGCGCCTGCGGTCTGTTCGACGTCTCCCATATGGGACAGCTGCTGCTGAGAGGTCCCGCGCCGGCCGAGGCGCTGGAGACCCTGGTGCCCGCGGATATCGCCGGCCTGCCCGAAGGCATGCAGCGCTATGCGCTGTTGACCAGCGAAGAGGGCGGCATTCTCGACGACCTGATGGTGGTCAACGCCGGCGATCACCTCTACCTGGTGGTCAACGCGGCCTGCAAGGAGCAGGACATCGCCCATCTGCAGGAGCATCTGCCCGAAGGTCACGAGATCGAGGTGCTCGACCGCGGCCTGCTCGCCCTGCAGGGGCCACGGGCCGCCACGGTGATGGCGCGCCTCTGTCCGGCGGCCTGCGAGATGGTCTTCATGCAGCACGGCCACTTCGAGATCGACGGCATACCGGTGTGGGTCAGCCGCAGCGGCTATACCGGCGAGGATGGCTTCGAGATCTCGGTGGCCGCCGAGCAGAGCGAGGCGCTGGCCCGCCGCCTGCTGGCAGAGCCGGAGGTGGAAGCGATCGGCCTGGGCGCTCGCGATTCCCTGCGCCTGGAGGCAGGGCTCTGCCTCTATGGCCACGATATCGATGCCGCCACCACGCCCGTCGAGGCGGGCCTGATCTGGGCCATCGGCAAGCCGCGTCGCCACGGCGGCGAGCGCTCCGGCGGCTTCCCCGGCGCCGATCGGATCCTCCACCAGGTGGCGGCCAGGGATCACGTCCGCAAGCGGGTCGGCCTGCTCGGCGAAGGTCGCGCCCCGGTTCGGGAGGGGGCCGAGCTGTTCGATGCCGAGGGCAACCTGATCGGCATTGTCACCTCCGGCGGTTTCGGTCCCAGCGTGGGCAAGCCGGTAGCCCTGGGCTATGTGCCGGTCGCCCTTGCCGAGGTCGGCACCACGGTCTTTGCCGAGGTGCGCGGCAAGCGCCTGCCCATGGTGGTCAGCAAGACGCCCTTCGTCGCGCCGGGCTACTACCGCGGCAAGTGAAGGCGCCTATGCTGCCAGGGTGTTCGGGCTGGTCGACAGTGGCTTTTCTATCGTAGTTCTGGCCGAGCAGCGGATAGACGCTGATCATCGGCGCGCTGCCCAGAACACTGCCGAGAAACAGCAATAGGCGCCAGGCGCCAATCATTGACGTGCCGGGCCATTCCGACAGCTCGCCCGGCCCTTCGAGGAGCACTCTCATGCAGACGATTCATGTGGCCATGGACGAGAATGACGAATCCCTGCGCGGCCTGGTGCTGGGCAGGAACCTGGCGGCCCAGCTCGAGGCCAGGCTGGCCATCGTCTCGGTGGTCGCCGAGGCGGCCCGGGCCGAGCCCCGACGGCAGGCTCTGCAGGCCCACCTGGATGACACCGGGGAGCGCGCGCTGGCCAGCGTGCCGATCGAGGTGGTGGTGAACGACGGCGTCGAGGAGGCCCTGGCCGGGCTGGCGGAGGAGGAGGGGGTGGGGCTGTGCATGGGGGCCCACGGGCGCCGCCCGGTGCCAGAGATGCTGATTGGCAGCGTGACCGCCGGCGTGGTGCGTCGTACCAGCCAACCGGTACTGCTGTGCGGGCCCCGCTATGCCCCCGAGCGCCATGCCCGGGTGGAGGTGGTCATGGTCTGCGTGGATGGCTCCTCGCTCTGCGAGTCGATATTGCCCCATGCGGTGGCGCTGGCGGGTCGTTTCGGGGCCCGGTTGCAGCTGCTGCAGGTGCTCGATGCCAGCGCCATGGTGGCCGCCGCCGGGGAGGGCGCTCCCGGCGATGTCATGGAGTCCGGCTATGTGCATGGCCTGGCGCGCCGCCTGGGGCGGGAGCACGGTATCGAGGTGGATTGGGAGGTGCTGCACGGCAGCCCGGCCGATGCCATCGTCAGCTACCTGGCCGACAGCCGCGACGTCATGCTGGCGATGACCACCCACGGTCGTAGTGGACTCTCCCAGGTAGTGGCCGGCAGCGTCTGCCACGAGGTGCTCCACGAGGCCTGCTGCCCGATGGCGGTGTTGCGGCCCCGCGACTGATGGGTGCCTGATCCAGGTCAAAACCCCGGCGTGCGCCGCGACCTTGAGCGCGTCTGCGTGCTCTGCCTTGAGCAGACGCGCTGCGAGCGCGTTTGTGGCTTCTGCCTCAACGCCGGCACCCTGGAGGCGCTTGCAGAAGAGGTGGCACGGTAGGGGCACAGGCCGTCGCGTAGCCCGGCAACGAAAAAGCGGCAGGCCAGTAAGCTACTGACCTGCCGCTTAAAATATTGGTAGCGGGGACCGGATTTGAACCGATGACCTTCGGGTTATGAGCCCGACGAGCTACCAGACTGCTCCACCCCGCATCAACGTGAGGCGTATTCTACAGGCATTACCCCTTTAGTCAAGGGGCGGGGTTCAAACGCTCGTCTCGGCACCGCTTCCTGGTCCATACTCGGTTGAGTTGTCATAAAACGGGCAACGCGCTAGATAACAATTGGTGTGCCGGCCAGCTGGGCCGGCCACAGCGTCATGACAATCAGGGAGGTTACAATGGCCAACAACGCAATCGTTGCTTGGGTGACCGGTGGAACCGGCGGTATCGGCAGTGCTATCTGCCGCTCGCTGGCCGACGAGGGCTACCAGGTAGTCGCTGGCTACCACAATCCGGAGAAGGCCAAGAGCTGGCTCGAAGCCCAGAAGGCGGATGGCTACAGCAACATCGACATCGCCGGGGTGGATCTGGTGGACTTCGACGCCTGCATCAACGGGGTCAAGGAGATCGAGGAGAAGCACGGCCCCATCGGCGTCCTGGTCAACTGCGCGGGGATCACCCGCGACGGCACCATGAAGAAGATGACCGCTGAGCAGTGGGGCGAGGTCATCGACACCAACCTCAACAGCGTCTTCAACACCTGCCGCAGCGTGCTCGACACCATGCTGGAGAAGCAGTACGGCCGCATCATCAACATCTCTTCCATCAATGGCCGCAAGGGGCAGTTCGGGCAGGTCAACTATTCGGCCGCCAAGGCCGGCATGCACGGCCTGACCATGGCGCTGGCCCAGGAGACCGCCACCAAGGGCATCACCGTGAACACCGTCTCGCCGGGCTACATCGCTACCGACATGATCATGAAGATTCCCGAGAAGGTGCGTGAGTCCATTCGCGAGACTATCCCGGTCAAGCGCTATGGCAAGCCGGAGGAGATCGGTCGTCTCGTGGCCTACCTGGCCCACGAGGAGTCCGGCTTCATTACCGGCGCCAACATCGATATCAACGGCGGTCAGTTCATGGGCTGATCGCCCGTGATCCAGTGGCCCTTGCCGATTCAGCGGGCAGGAGGCCACCTCCCCGAGTGCAGGAGCGTGAGGCCATCCCTCGCGCTCCTGGTGTTTTCGGGCTCCCGCCGTCCTCGTATTGCGCCGTCAGGGCGGCGGCAGGTGCGTCAGGCGTTCCAGCATGCGGTCCAGCTCTCCCACCTCCCGGTTCCACAGCGCGGGGGATATCGGTCCCGTGGCCAGCAGTTCGCGAAGCACACCGTGGACCTCCTCGGCGCGCGAGAGCTCCCGGCTCAGGCTCTCGTTGAGCCGCTCTACCTGGATCGCCAGGCGCAGCGGGTCGTCGCGATGGCTGACGTTGCCCACGGCGAGCAGGGAGAGGTGAACTCGCACTCTCGCCAGGTGCTCTTCCATTTCCCCGTCGGCAGGGTGGGTCTGGCGCGCCGCGTTGCGGCGTGCATGGGCCCCGCGCATGTCCTCTGCCAGGCTAAGCCCCTCGGGGAGGGCGACTTCGCGGGATTCTCCGCCGGCCAGGTACTCGGCGTCGGCCTCCAGATGGGCGTGAAGTAGCGGCTGCACGGCTCGCCAGCGCTCGACCTCTTCCACCACGGCCAGGCGTGCGAGGCGTTCGCCCCGGGCGCGCACGATGCCCGACCAGCGTCGGCGCATGCCTTCGGTGCGGCGACCGCCGGGCAGCGGCTCCAGCGCGGCGGCTTCGGCGATGGCGGCGGCCAGCACGGCCTCGTCGGCGCTGCTGGTGGGGTGCCAGGCATCCATGCGCTCGATCAGTGCCTGCATGCTCTCCTGGCGCTCTCGCGCCTGGCGGACGCGGTTGTCGCGTTCCGCCTCCCGGGAGGCAAACACCTGATCGCAGAGGCTGCGAAATTCGCGCCAAAGCGCCTGCTCTTCCCCTCTCGGGGCGCGACCCAGCTCTCGCCAGCGGCGCTGCAGCTCCTTGACCTGCTCGGCTCGGCGGGCCGCGGGCAGCGGCTGGCCGAGCAGGGTGCGGACCTGTTCGATGAGCTCTCGCTTGGTCTCGGCGACCGCCAGGGCGCGCTGGTCGATCAGGGCCTGGAGCGCATGGCGAATGCGCCCGAAGCGCCGACCGATGGCCTCGGCCTGATCCCGGGGCACCGGTGAGGCGCGCCGCCACTGGTCTCGGGCGCGGTCGCGAATCTCCCGCAGGGCATCGGGGTCGGCCTCCTCGGCGGGCTGGTCGAGCAGCGTTTCCAGCTGTTCGCAGAGGGCTTCCCGGGTGGCCAGGTGGGCCTGGCGTTCGGCCTCCAGGCGCTCCCGCCACGGGGCCAGGCGCGCGTGGATGCGGTCCGAGGCGGCCCGGAAGCGGGTTGACTGCTCGCGATTGGCGGCGGCGTCGCCCAGCGCCTTCCACTCCTTGACCAGCTGGCGATGGCGGCGGTCCAGGCTGGCGTCCATGAGGCCGTCATCCTCGGCCAGGGTCTCGATGGCCTGCAGCAGCTGCTCGCGCTTGGGACCGGCGACGAAGCTGCGCCAGTCGCGCAGTTCGGCCAGGCGAGCCCCGAGCTGGCGGAGACGCGCCGCCCGGGTGGCATCGAGCCCTTCGCTGGTCTGGCGCAGGCGCTGGTGGAGGCGGCTGGCCGCCTTGAAGGCGCCGCGCTCCAGCAGTCTTTCCAGATCATCGAGATCGGCGGTGAAGCGGGCCAGGCGTGCCGCCTGGTCCTCATCGACGGCTGGGGCATTCTGCTGCGTCAGGCGCTGGCGGGCCCGGTGCAGCAGCGGGGTCGGAGCCAGGTCCTCGGGCCAGTTGAGGGTGTCGAGGAGCGCCTCCAGGCGCTGATCATCGCCGTCGGCGATGGCGCGTTCGACCTCGTCGGCGCGCTCCTCCAGCCGGACCCAGGCCTGGCTGATGCGCTCGAAGCCCTCGCGCACGCCGTCATAGCGCTGGCGCAGTGCCTGGTCGGCCAGGTGTTGATCGGAGAGCGCCTGCCAGCGATGTGCCAGCAGCTGCTTCTGGGCGCGCAGGCTGGCAATGTCCTGAGCCGTGACCACCTTGCTGCGGCCCAGGGCCTCGAGCCCCTCCTCCAGGGCCTCCACCAGGGCCTCCCTGGCCTGCTCGGCGCCCTCGCGGCGAGCCTCGGCGGCTTCGCTGGCGCGCTGCTGGGCCTCGCGGTCGCCAATCACCTTGCGGCAGCGCAGGCAGGCGTCGTGGTAACGACGCTCCTGGGCAGCATCGGGAAGGTCCTTCAGGGCGGCCCACTCGCGCATCAGGTGGCGAAAGCGGCCTCCGTAGAGCGGCTCCCAGGGGGCGCTGGCATGGCGCTCCAGGTCGGCAAGCAGCGCCTCGCGTCGCTTCCGGGCAGCGGCCAGCTCCGCAGCATCGGCACGCAGGCAGTTGAGGCGCTCCCGGGCACTGCGCATGACCTGGCGGTCGCGTCGCGCCTGCTGGGCCAGACGGTCGAGCCCGGCTTCGCTTGTGACTCGCTCGGCGGCGGCGTGGCGCACGGCGGCGATGCCGTTGTCGCAGGCCTGGCGGATCAGCGCCTCCTCGTCGTTCAGCCTGGCCAGGGCGGCGAGGCGCAGCTGCTGGTTATCGCCCTTGAGGCAGAGTTCGGCGAGCAGGGAGGCGTCGTCGAGTCGCTCTATCAGGGCGATCCGCGTGCCGAGCTCAAGGCTGTCGCTACCGCCGGCCAGCAGGGTGATCAGTCGCTGGGAGAGCTCCTCGGAGCCGCCACCCTGATCGCGCAGGCCAAGCAGCCGCTCGGGGTCGTCGAAACGTGCCAGCGCCGCCGCTCGCACATCGGGATCATCGTCCTGGGCGAGCCGCTCCAGCGCCTGGCGGTGAAGGTCGCGGGCAAGATCGAGGCGCGCCACGGCCTGGTGGCGCACTCGGGCGTCGGGGTGCTGCCAGCGCGGGGTAAAGAGTCGACGAAGGAGTCCGGACATGGGCGATCCTGATCAAGGGGCGCATCGCGCACCGGGACGCGCCGGTCGGTTATTATCGGATGATGGCGTTGGGTCAAGGCATTCTGTCTGGCGGTACGCTAGCCTGGGTGTAGCGATCTCATTTCAGCAGGGGTATCTAAGCACGCGGTGCCGCTGGGGAAAAGCCCGGGCTGTGGCCGCCTGGAGACACTTTCAGCGGGTCCCCGCTGGGCGTATGATCAGTTGCAGGGAGAGTGGCACTCGCTTAGCGTTGGTGGCATGCCTCGACCAACACCGATGTGGAGTTCGGCAATGAGCCTCAATGTGGACAGGGATAGCATGGCCTTCACCTTCAAGGGCGGTATGCTGCCGATGACGGTGATGGAGTTGAGCAGCGCCGACCCCGAGCATATTCGTGAACAGCTGGCCGGCAAGCTCAGCCAGTCCCCGGCCTTCTTCCAGCACACTCCTGTCGTCCTCAGCGTCGAGAAGCTCGACGAGCCCCATCTGGCCCTCGAACGCATCTGCGCGGTGTGTCGCGCCCACAAGCTGCTGCCCGTGGCCGTGCGTGGTGGAGCCGAGCCGGTCAAGCAGTCGGCCTGGGCGCTGGGTCTGGGCTGGTTTCCGCCTCTGGAGGCTAACCGTCCCAGAGCGCTGGAAAGCGTGCTTGCGGTGGAAGCCGAGCCGAGCACCGACGAGCCGAGCATTGACGAGCCGAGCACTGCGGAAGAGGTTCTGGCGCCCTCGCCGGGCCCGGCCAGCGGTGGCAGGATCTTCCGAGGCACGGTGCGCTCCGGCCAGCAGATCACCGCCCCGGAAGGGGATCTGGTGGTGGTGGGGTCGGTCAACGCCGGGGCCGAGGTGTTGGCGCTGGGCAGCGTCCACGTCTACGGCGCCCTGCGCGGTCGCGCCCTGGCCGGCATTCACGGCAACCCCTTGGCCGGTATCTTCTGCCGCGAGCTACACGCTGAGTTGCTGTCGGTGGCCGGCAGCTACAAGCGGCTCGAGGACGTCGATCCGCGACTGCTGGGCAGTGCGGTCCAGGTTCGCCTGGACGGCGACCAGCTGGGGATCACGCCGCTGACCTGAGGCACGGCACGCGGCGGCCATCTTTTTTCATCAAATGACAGACAGGAAGCGACTCTTGGCCAAGATCATCGTTGTGACCTCCGGGAAGGGAGGCGTCGGCAAGACAACCAGCGCAGCAGCCATCGCCACCGGCCTGGCGCTTCGCGGCAACAAGACCGTGGTGATCGACTTCGATGTGGGGCTTCGCAACCTCGATCTGATCATGGGCTGCGAGCGCCGCGTGGTCTATGACCTGGTCAATGTGATCCAGGGAGAAGCCGGGTTGAATCAGGCGCTGATCCGCGACAAGCGGGTCGATAACCTGCATATTCTTCCGGCCTCCCAGACCCGCGACAAGGACGCCCTGAGTCAGGAGGGCGTCGAGAAGGTGTTGGAGACACTGGGCAAGGATTTCGACTACATCCTCTGCGACTCCCCGGCGGGTATCGAGCGCGGCGCCCAGCTGGCGATGTACTTCGCCGACGAAGCGATCGTGGTCACCAATCCCGAGGTCTCCTCGGTGCGCGACTCCGACCGTATCCTCGGCCTGCTGGCCTCCAAGACCCGACGCGCCGAGCGCGGTGAGGAGCCCATCAAGGAGCACCTGCTGGTCACTCGCTACAATCCGGAGCGAGTCGATCTGGGCGACATGCTCAACCTCGACGACATCCGCGAGATCCTGGCCATCGACCTGATCGGCCTGATCCCCGAGTCCGAAGCGGTGCTGCGTGCTTCCAACCAGGGGGTGCCCGTGACGCATGATGCCGCAAGCGACGCCGGCCAGGCCTACACTGATACGGTGGCGCGCCTGCTCGGGGAGGAGGTGCCGCTGCGCTTCCACGAATATCAGAAGAAGAGCCTTCTGAGCCGCATGTTTGGAGGAGTTCGCCGGTGAAACTGCTTGAATTCCTGAAGCGAGAGCGCAAGAAATCCGCCTCGGTCGCCAAGGAGCGGCTGCAGATCATCGTGGCGCACCAGCGCACTCAGCGTGGCCAGCCCGACTACATGCCGATGCTGGAGAAAGAGCTGCTGGAGGTGATCCGCCGCTACGTCCAGGTGGATGACAACGCCATCAACATCAGCCTCGACAGCGAGGACAACTGCTCGGTGCTGGAGCTCAACGTCACCCTGCCCAAGGGGTCCCCGGGCTGACAGGGAGGGGGAGAGCTGAGCGGGGCGCGGGGCTGTGCTAGGCTGTGGTTCCACCCAGTCTGACCGTCGGAGAGCCCGTTCATGGCGCCGCCCGCTGCCCCGCTGACCTTCCTGTGGCACGACTACGAGACCTTCGGCGCCGATCCGCGCCGTGACCGCCCGGCCCAGTTCGCGGCGATACGCACCGACGCCGACTTCAACGAGGTCGGCGAGACGGCCGAATGGTTCTGCAGGCCCGCCGACGACTACCTGCCGCACCCTCAGGCCTGCCTGATCACCGGGATCACGCCCCAGCAGGCGCGACGCCGTGGCCTGCCCGAGGCGGAGTTTGCCGGCCGGATCGAGGCGCTGATGAGTGCCCCCGGTACCTGTGTGCTGGGCTACAACAGCCTGCGCTTCGACGACGAGGTGACTCGCCATCTCTTCTATCGCAACCTGATCGACCCCTACGCTCGGGAGTGGCAGAACGGCAACTCTCGCTGGGATCTGATCGACGTGGTGCGCGCCTTCCACGCCCTGCGTCCGACGGGCATCGAGTGGCCCCGTCGCGAGGATGGCGCGCCGAGCTTTCGCCTCGAGGATCTGACCGCCGCCAACGGCATCGCCCACCAGGGCGCCCACGACGCTCTGGCCGATGTGCGTGCCACCATCGCCCTGGCGAGGCGGCTGCGCGAGGCCAATCCCCGCCTCTTCGACTATCTGCTGGGGCTGCGCGGCAAGCGCGCGGTGAGCAAGCTGCTGGACGTGCCGGGGCGCAAGCCGGTGCTGCATATCTCGCGCCGCTATCCGGCCAGCCGCGGCTGCGCCGCCTTGGTGGTGCCGCTGGCCGAGCACCCCACCAACCCCAATGGCGTCATCGTCTACGACCTCTCCGTGGACCCGACCCCGCTCTTCGACCTCTCCGCCGAGCAGATCCGCCAGCGGGTCTTCGTCAGCAACGACGATCTGGCCGAGGGCGAGGCGCGTATCCCCCTCAAGGTGATCCATATCAACAAGTGCCCGGTGCTCTTTCCGGCCAGTGCCCTCAAGGACGTGGAGGGACCGAACAAGGGCGAGTACGGTGCCATCGTCGAACGCCTGGGCCTGGACGTCGCCGCCTGCCGTGCCCACTGGAAGCGTCTCGCCGCTCACCCGGAGGTGGCGTCCAGGGTGAGCGAGGTATTCGCCGCCCCGCCGCCCGCGGGCCCCGAGGATCCCGACCTGATGCTCTATGCCGGCGGTTTCTTCTCGCCGGCGGATCGCCAGCAGATGCAGCGGGTGCGCGACAGCGATCCCTGGGATCTGGTGGGGGCCCGCTTCGCCTTTCAGGACCCGCGTCTCGAGGAGATGGTGTTCCGCTTTCGGGCGCGCAGCTATCCCGAGACCCTGGAGGGCGAGGAGCTGGCCCAGTGGGAAGCCTATCGCTGGGCGCGCATGAATGATGCGCCGGTGGCCGGCCTGACCCTCAAGGGCTTCGCCCGCGAGATCGAGCGCCTCAATCAGGTCGCGCTGAGCGACCGCGACCGCCAGGTGCTCGAGGAGCTGGTGATGCACGTGGAGGCGATCATGCCCGCCCAGGCCTTCGACTGAGATATCGCCCCTCAGGCCTTGGAGACCACGAGTTGCCACCGAGGCTCGCGGCTATCGGGAGGAGCCAGGCTCTGCGGGGCGAAGGTTGTGGCCTCGGAGGCCGTAACATCGCCGGGCGGCTGCGCCGCCGTTCGCTCGGCACAGCCGGTCTCCCAAAGACGCCTCTCGCTTACCTTGCATGACGCTTTACCCCTCACAAGCGCGAAGCGCGCTCACGCCTCACTCCTCACAAGCGCGAAGCGCGCTCACTCCTCACTCCTCCACCTCCGGCAGCGGCTCCAGATGCCGGGCCAGGGCCAGGACGTCGTCCGGCTCGTCGCCCGGATCGAAGGCGACCCGAGCCACTGCCGCCTTGCGCAGTTCGGGCCACAGGTCGCGCAGCTCCTCGGCGGTGACCGTCAGGGCCTGCTCGGCGAGCCGTTCGCGGCGGTCGAACTCGGTGTCGCCGAAGGACATCGCCTGCCACAGCCGGTTGGCCCGGCCCGAGAGGCTGGTGTCGCGCTGGGTCAGGCGGTCATGGACCGTGCGGCGGTAAGGACCCAGCGCCTCGTCGTCGAGTGCGTCCAGGCGTCCCTCGAAGTCATCCAGGAAGGCATCGATGCGGGCGTCGATGTCGGCGCTGGCGGTATCCGGTGACTGGACCAGCAGGGCCAGGCCCGGCGCATCCAGCATCGGCGAGTAGCCGGCGTGAACCACATAGCCCAGCTGCTCCTCGGTGCGCAGGCGCTGGTAGAAGGGAGTGTCGAGCAGCTGGCCGAGCACCGCCAGCTGCGCCTGGCTCTTGAGCGAGCGGTCGGGCCCCTGAAGGTAGCGCAGCGCCAGCGACTCCTCGCGGCTGGTGTGCGGCGTCAGGCTCGGCATCTCGGTGTCGGCCCGCAGCGGCGTGAGATCGGGGATGTCGTCGGCGGCCAGGCTCGGGGCAAGCGCCTCGGCGACCCGGCGACCCAGGGTCTCGGCCTCCTCGGCGTCCAGGTTGCCCACCGCCATGGCCTCCAGGCGCAGCTCGGCCAGCAGGGCGTCGCGATAGTCGCGCAGGTCATCCGCGCTCAGCTCCCGGCTCGCCTCCAGCAGGGCCGCGCTGGGCCACTGGGGCCGCACCAGCGCCTCGCTCAGGGTGCGGCCGGCCTGGCGATGCAGGGAAGCCTGGGGGGCGTTACGCCACTCCCGCTGCAGGCGGTAGCGCACCCGTGCGACGCTGGCCTTGTCCACCTCGCCGGTCTGCAACTGCTCGAGCACCTGCTCCATCATCCGTCCCTGGCGGTCGCGCCAGCCGGAGAAGGAGAGGGTGATGCCGCGGGCGTGGGCATAGGCCTCGAAGCGCTGGCCGGCCAGGCGCGCCGGGTAGAAGGCCTCGTTGAGGCTGTCGTCCAGCCAGCCGGCGAGCAGCCGGGCGAGGGCGGCATCCCGGGCGGAGCTCGCCGCGCCGGCATGCTGCAGGCTGAAGCGCCACTCCACTTTCGGGGTGTTGAAGGTGGCATCGGCCATGTGCCAGAGGTCGAAGGCCGGCTCTTCCACCAGCCGCCGCGGGCGCTCGTCCTGGGCATCAAGCAGCTCGAGGTCGTCGGCGATGAAGGGGTTGGGGTCGGGCAGTGCCAGGCCGCTCAGCGCCGGGGCCTCGTCGCTCTCGTCCTCCCGCCAGGGGGCGTGGTACCAGGGTGAGCTCTTCTCGCTCTCCACGTCCGGGGCGCTGTAGAGGCGGATGAGGTTGTCGGGGGTCAGGGCATCGAGGTAGGCCTCGCTGCGTTCGCGCTGGAAGCCGTCCATGCGGTAGGCGGCGTACTGCACGTCCTCCACCGGGAAGCGTGACAGGTTCATGGCCAGGCGCATGGCCTCCTGGCGGGGCGCGCCGTGCTGCTGGAAGCGGAACTCCTGCTCGGCGAGGCTGGCCTTCTCCTCGTAGCGCCACTCCTCGAGGCCCCCTTGGCGAAGCTGCTCGATGGCGGCGAACAGCGTTGCCTCTACGGCGTCGCGGACCTCGGCGCCGGCGGGTGTCAGGCTGACGTTGACGCTGAACAGGGCGTGCTCACCGTCGCCGCGAGAGACGCCGGCGGAGAGGCCGTCGGCCCAGCCTGCCTCGCGCAGCACCGCCAGCAGGCTGCCGTCGCCCTCGTGACCCAGGAGGTGAGCGATCAGCTCGGTGGGCTTGTGGCGATACTCGGCAATGGGGTCGGGCACCGGGAACAGGAAGCGCAGCTGGCGGCTGTCGCGCACCGACTGCAGCGCGACCCGCTGCGGCAGGCTGTCGTCGAGGGCCAGGGGTTCGGTGATCTCGGGGGGCTCGAGTCCGCGGTCCGCGATGTCGGCGAAGCGTTCCGCCACCAGGGTCTCGAGCTCGTCCAGCGGCTGCGGCGCCACCAGCGCCAGC
The DNA here is from genome assembly GCA_003552795.1 of Halomonas sp. Lineage (GTDB taxonomy): Bacteria > Pseudomonadota > Gammaproteobacteria > Pseudomonadales > Halomonadaceae > Halomonas. Next base: position 17,538 of record PUOM01000250.1, read on the forward strand.
TGCATGACGTTGGCATCGTAATGGTGCTCGTAGAAGTCGATCACCCGCTCGCGCAGGCTGGGTTCGCCTTCGGGGCGGTCGGCCAGGGTCTCGCGGCTGCCCACCGAGAAGCCGGTGGTGGGGTTCTCGGGGTTGAGCAGCTGGTTGAGCACATCGTTCTCGCGGCGGGCGTCGTCGCGGATGCGCGCCATGTACTCCGAGTGCACGATGTTGCGCTCGCTCTCCAGCTGGTCGGCGTTGAACAGCGGCGAGACGAAGAACTCGCTGAAGCGATCCAGGGCCCCCTCCAGGGCGCCGGGGTCGATATCGAAGAAGTAGTTGGTGTCCAGGGTGGAGACGAAGGCGTTGTGGGTGCCGCCGTGGCGCGAGATATAGCCCTGGTAGGCGTCGGCTTCCGGGAAAGGCTCGGTGCCCAGAAACAGCATGTGCTCCACGAAGTGGGCGAGGCCGGCGAGGTCGTCAGGATCCTGGGCGCTGCCCACCGAGACGTTCATGGAGGCGGCGGCCTTGTCGGCCTCGGGATCGCTGACCAGCAGGGCGGTGAGGCCGTTCTCCAGGGTCAGGATCCGGTAGTCGCGGCTGTCGTGGGGGCTGACCAGCGGCTTGGCCACCTCGGCGACGGCATCCGCCTCGGGGCGGGGCTCGGCGGTGGCGGGGCCGGCGGTCAGCAGGGCGGCGGCAGCGGCCAGGCCGTAGCATCGGGCAGTCAGGGGGCGGGACATCGTCTCTCCTGTGGGTCTGGGCAGCGTGGCTCGTCGCGCCGTCGCGCTATCCGTCTGGCTGGCGCAGCATGGGGCCGACCGGATGGGCGCAGGCGGCGTCCTGATGAGCGGGACTGTTCACTCGTCTTGATACCGGAAAAGCGCCCAACAGTTCCAGCGGAGCGGGGGTCAGCATGGCGCGAGCCGCCTCCGGCGGCGTCTCGGGGTCGAGCCAGCGGCGCGCCTGGGCGGGGTCGATCACCGCCGGCAGGCGGTCGGTCAGCGGCGCAAGCAGTGAGTTGGTCGGTACGGTGACCAGCGCCAGGGAGTCGGTGTGCTCGGCCAGGCTGGTGTGGAAGCGGCACCAGATCCCGGCCAGCAGCAGCGGTCCACGGTCGACCCGGGTGACCAGGAAGGGCTGCTTGAAGCGTGGCTGGGGCTTCCAGATGTAGACCCCGCTGACCGGCACCAGGCAGCGCCTTGACTGAATGGCCTCGCGGAACATCGGGCGCGCTTCCAGGGATTCGGCTCTGGCGCAGTGAGGCGCATGGTCGAGAACGTCCAGCCAGGGCGGGGTGAGCCCCCAGAACAGTCGGCTCAGGCGCAGCCGGCCGGCCTCCAGGCGAATAGCCGAGAGCATGCGGCGCGGCGCCAGGTTGTGGCTGGCCACCAGAGGGGCGTCGATGATCAGTTCCGGCAGCAGGCGCGCGAGGTCGAGGGGGGCGATATAGAGTCGTCCAGCCATGGGCGCTCCGCGGGCGATGGGGCGCTCAGGGTAACCAAGGGATGGGGCTGAGGAAAGAGCGGGGCGTGTTCCGCGACGAGAGAAAGCGAGGGAAAAACGGCCGGCGAGCGCGCGGGTATCGAAAACAGTGTTCGAACTGCGCTATCCTTGACCCCCGGGCCCGTGCAACCTTGCATCGGTCCCGTTCACGCAACTGCCCGTTCGAGGCTCGCGAGGAAACGATGGCCCGTCCCAGACAGCATGCCCCCGAGGCGCTCCATGCTCAGGTCATGGCGGCTTGCGATGCCTGGTTGCAGGATAATCCGGTGCACACACTCTCCCTGCGCGCCCTGGCCCGAGAGGTAGGCTGCGCCCCCAGTACCCTGCTCAAGCTCTACGGCAGCTTCAACAATCTGCTGCAGCACGTCAATATCCAGACACTGGCCCAGCTGCGCGAGGTAATCGAGCCGCTGTTCGGCGAGGCCTCGCCGGAACAGCGGCTCACCGCCCTGGCCCGGGCCTACTGGCAGTTCGCCCAGCGCGATGCCTTCCGCTGGCAGCTGCTGTTCGACTACCCTCTGGCCCAGGAGGGCGAGCTGGATCAGCGTCAGAACGACATGATCGAGGGGCTCTTCCTGCGCGTGGAGGCGACCCTGAAGGAGTATCAGCCGGCCCTGGGGGATCTGGAGGCCCGTCGCCTGGGCCGCACTCTCTGGGGCAGCGTCCACGGTCTGGTGCTGCTGGGGCTCAACGAGCGCCTGGGCTACTGGCAGGGGCAGCAGCTGGAGGTCGGCGAGCTGCTCGATCAGCTGCTCTGCACCATCCTGGCGGGGCTCAGGGCGAGGCCGGCGACGACGTGAGTATGCCGGAGTGGGAGGCGTTGGGATGGGGCGCGCTTGCCGTCCTGGGCGTGTGGCTGGCCTGGCGGGTCTCTCGCCGCCCCAGGTCCGCGGTGCGCTGGCTGGTCTACCTGACGGTGCGCCTGACCTATCGGCTGCGGCTGGGCGGCACGGCGCATATTCCTGCCCGCGGGGCGGCCCTGGTAGTCTGCAATCACGTCAGCTTCATGGATGCTCTGGTCATCGGCGGCGCC
>PUOM01000062.1 GCA_003552795.1 Halomonas sp.
AGGCGCGGGGCCAGGTCGATGTCCTCGGTCATGGGCGTTCTCTCCCGGGGTAGGTGATGGGATCGGGCATCTTGCCTCCCCCGGGGCGAGGTGTCATCGTCGTGAAGCCCCCATCCACCTTCCCAGGGAGAAGCTGCCTTGTTCATCGCCATGAATCGATTCCGCGTCAACCCCGAGCGAGTCGCCGAGTTCGAGAAGATCTGGCTGGAGCGTGAAACGCACCTGCAGGGTCTGCCCGGCTTCGTCGAGTTTCATATGCTGCGTGGCCCCGAGAAGGAGGATCATGTCCTCTATGCCTCCCACACCGTCTGGCGCTCCCGGGAAGACTTCGAGGCCTGGACGCACTCCGAGGCGTTTCGCGCGGCGCACGCCAACGCCGGCCAGAGCCGTCGCGAAGGTCTTTACCTGGGCCCGCCGACCTTCGAGGGCTTCGAGGTCATCCAGACGATCGGCAACGCCTGAATGCCCTGTTGCCGGGGGCCCTCACCCAAAGTCGAGTGGTGAAGGCCCTCATTACGCTGTAGTTTATCGACCGCTGGCCGCCGCTGCTTCCGGATTTCTTCACTACATGACGCCGGCTTTACTTCCTTCCTCGTAGTCTCGTTACCCGCCTCGATCTTCCGAACTCCCCCTGTAGTTTTCCTACAACCCTCCCTGCGGCTAATGGCGCGTTGTAGGCGATCACGCCCTCCCGCATAGTGAAGTCATGGATCAGGACAGAGGGTCGCTACCCCGATTCACTGACCTGATCCCGGCTACAACCTGAGCGCCATGTAACTTCTGATCCAGGCGCCAGAAGCAACGGTCTTGGAACGCTTGCAGACCTGTCGCGGTTGCAGCATGGGGCACTTACCCGGCCCGGCATGAGTAGCCAAGGCACCAGAGCGCCATCGCGGATGGCAGCCCCGAGACGGGATTTCCCCGGGGGTAATGATGACCTTGATGAGGATTGAAAAATGAACTGCATCCAACTTAGCCAGCAAGCCGACCTTATCGCCAACACCTTCAGCAAGCTGGATCTTGCCAAGCTGGTGGTTGCCCTCAAGGGCAGTGGTGAGTCCCTGCAGAACGCCGTCGAGGTTATCGACACCGTTGATGCCCGTCAGGGTTACACCATCGACCAGGCATGGGATGAAGTCCGGACCGGTGAAAGCCGCCTGATGGCCGCCAACGACGACTGATTACCCCTCCCCGGAATGCGCTATCCCCCTCCCTTTCGGGAGGGGGATTTCGTTGTCATGAACAAACGCTCCGCCCCCCCTCTTCTGTCATCGCTCGGGTATCGCCTGGGGTCAGGACCGGCGCGCCGCCTGGAGTCCCTTCCAGTCCTCGAGATCCAGTGCCGGCTGCTCGGCGCGAAAGCGGGCATAGAGTTCGATGCCGCGCCGATCCTCCAGCACCTCCACCTGAACTCCCCTCTCGCGCAGCAGGGCTTCGGTGCCCGAAGCATTGGTGACATCGCCCACCACCACCCGGGCGAAGCCGCGCATGTGGAGCAGGGTGGCGCAGACCTCGCAGGGACTCAGGGAGGTGAAGAGCGTGGTGCGGCTGAAGTCGAGGCGGCCGGCGTCGCGAATGGCGGCGGTCTCGCCATGGTTGTAGGGGTGGCTCTCCTGCACCAGGGTGTTATGCCCCTTGCCGACGATGCGACGACTCTCGTTGTCGATGATCACCGCGCCGATGGGGCAGCCGCCCTCGTCGAGGCTCTTGCGGGCCAGCAGCACGGCGATGCGCATGAAATCGGCATCGCTCAGGCGTCGGGCAAAGGCGTCGTCCATCAGCACCGGCAGGCTCGCGGTGGGCATATGGGCGATGGCGGCCAGGGCCGCCTCGGTCACGTCCGTGCCCGCAGTCAACAGGGTTTCCATTCTGCCTCCGTTCGAGTATTCACTGGCTTGCTGGCCCGACCTGCTCCGGCAGGCAAGGGCCATCGGCATTGGGTATGCTGGGTGCAGAACCGTAGCATGACTGACCATCGCCGAAAGGCGTCTCTCGAGACGATCAAGCGGCCACCAAAGGGCGATATCCGCCAAAACAGGCACGACAGGAGACACCGATTCCCATGGAAGAACTCGGCCTGAGATGGCTGCTGGGCCAGGGCGTGAGCCTGCTGGCGCTGGCGCTCTGCCTGGTAGCCTTCGCCAGCAAGCGCGACGACCGCCTGTTCGTGCTGCTGATCTTCGCCAACGTCGCCTTCGCCGTGCAGTTCGCGCTGTTCGAGAGCTGGGTCGCTGCCGGCATCTCGGCGCTGATCGTGCTGCGCATCGCGCTGGTGCGCCGCTTTCCGCGCAACCTCCGCCTGATGGCGGGGATGCTGATCGCCACCCTGGCCGTGGCCGCCCTGACCTGGAGCGGCCCCCAGGATATCCCCGCCCTGACCGCCGGCCTGCTGGGCACCTGGGGCATGTTCATGCTCAGCGGCATCCCCATGCGCCTGACCCTGGCGGTCGCGGCGCTGTGCTGGGTGGTCAGCAACCTGCTGGCCGGCTCGATCGGCGGCACCCTCGCCGAGTCCCTGATCTTCGTGACCAATGTGATCACCGTGCTGCGACTGCGCCGCGATGCCCGGCTGCGCTATATCCACGGCTGAGGCGGCGCCCCGCCTCACTTCATCTCGAAGCCGCGCTTGACCAGGAAATCGCGCATATGGGGGCGCAGCTTGGTGTCGAACAACGGGGTCAGGTTGCTCGACCAGGTGCTCTCCTTGTTGCCGCCCTTCCGCGACTGGTAGTAGGCGTGCATGGTCTCGTCGAAGGCCTCGACCTGCTCGCGGTCGTCGGTATAGGTGTCCTCCTTGAGGATCGCCGCCACCGGCAAACGCGGCTTCACGTCCGGCTGATGGGCCGGGTAGCCGAGGCACATGCCGAACACCGGAAAGACATGGTCCGGCAGACCCAGCAGCTCGCTGATCGCCTGGGGATTGTTGCGAATCCCGCCGATATAGCAGATGCCGAGCCCCTCGGACTCGGCCGCCACGGCCAGGTTCTGGGCCATCAGGGCGGTGTCCACGCTGGCCACCAGCAGCTGCTCGGTCATGCCCCTCACCACCCGGGCCCCGGTGCGCTCGGCAGCCTCGGTGGGGCGTTTCATGTCGGCGCAGAAGACCAGGAAGGCGCCGCAGCTGGCCACATAGCCCTGCCCGCCGGCCAGCTCGGCGATCGCCTCGCGGTTCTCGGGCTTTTTCACATGGATGACGCTGTAGGCCTGGACATGGCTGGAGGTGGCCGCTCCCTGCCCGGCGCGAATCAGCTCCTCCAGCAGTTCCCGGGAGACCGGCTGGTCGGTGAACTTGCGGATGGAGCGGTGGGACTTGAGCAGTTCGATGGTCGGGTTCATGGGGCCTCTTTCGATAGGTCGCTAAGGTCGTGACCAGCATACCGCAGCCGTGCGGCCGCGGCCGAACCCTGCCATCATCAGTCGGCGACGACCTCCCCGCTCACCGGATCCAGGCGCCAGGGCTCCCCCTCCACCTCGAACCGCAGCTCCTCACCCCGCCATGCCAGGGCGCGGTACTCGGTCCCCGGCGGCACCTGCGCCCCGTGTTCCGGGAGCCGGACGGGGCGAGCGCTCTCCGCCACGCTCTGCCCCAGCGCATCGCGGGACACCAGCACCAGGGTGCGACCGGGGGCCGGCCCCTCCAGGGCGAAGACCAGGTAGCGACCATCCTCGCGCCAGGGCCCTAGGGAGACCCCGCCGCCATACTGAAAGGCCACGGCCACCGGTTCATCGCCGTCGAGTGGCAGCAGCCAGCCCGCGCCGTGGGCCACGCCGGCGGTGGCGACGGCGAGCCACTCCTCGTCCGGAGCAAGGCTCGCCTCGGTAAAGCGGTCGGCGGCGCTGAAACTCGCCTCGGCGTCGACGCGCACCTCGTCAGGCAGGGCCGAGAGGGCCAGCAGTTTGCGGCCGTCGGCAGCGAGGATCGCCTCCTCGGTGATCTCCAGCGGCGTCAGGGCTTCCTCGCCACCATTGTCGGCCGGTGTCGCGTCAGGAGACTCACCGCAGCCGGCCAGCGCCACCAGCAAGGCCACCAGGCAGGCGAGCCAGCAGACGCCTGTTCGCCCCCTGGGTCGCCAAGCGCCCGGGCGTCCGGTGATCAAGTCGTCTTCACGGGGAGCCTGGTGGTGCATGATTCGTACCTCCTGGGGCGCAGGCGTGAGCAAGTGCCGACTCATCCCTCGGCGGCATCGCCACCCGGCGCCACGCCGATGAACAGGCGCATGGGGTACTCGCCCTCGGCGATCATGAACGGCTCGTAGATGCCCTCCAGATCCTGCTGGTGCAGGTCGAGACCCTGCTCGCGGAAGGCCTGTTCCCAGGCCGCCTGGGTGAAGAGCCCCAGCCGGTGGTGGTCCACCTGGACGTCGAGCTCGCCGCCCTGGCGGATCAGAAAGACCAGGACCGCCTCGTACTGCTCGTCGCCCGGCGGCAGCACATGGTTGTTCTCCAGCAGCGTGATATGGATGCCGTCGCGCTCGCCCACGTAGGCGAAGTTGTTGTCGTGGAAGAGCTCCCGGGGCTTGGTCACCACCAGCAGGGCGCCGCCGGGCCGCAGGTGGTGGCGGGCGGTCTCGAAGGCCAGCGCCAGCTCCTCGCGGCTGGCCATGTAGTCGATGCTGTCGGGGATCACCACGGCGTCGAACTGGCGACCCAGGCGAACGCTGCGCATGTCACCCTGGTGGTACTCCACCTCCGGGTTGGCGCGCCGAGCCAGCCTGAGCATGGCGGCGTTGAGGTCCACCCCGGTCAGGGCGAAGTGGCGCTTCAGGGCGCGGTCGTGGGCGCCGGCGCCGCAGCCCAGGTGCAGCACCTCGCGAATGGGGCGCCGGGCGTGCTCCTCCATCAGACGGTGATAGGTGGCCACCTCTTCCTCGACTCCCCGGGGATCCTCGAGCCACCCCTCGGTCCAGGCCAGCTCGTCATAGGCTTTCCACATGCTTGCTCTCCTCGTCGCCGGGACGTTTCACTCTCCCTCAAGCTGGGCCAATCCCCTCGCGGATGCCAGCCTCGTCGGGCACGGCGACCCGCCAGGCCACGCCCTCGGGGGTGAGCCGCAAGAGCGCCGTGGCCAGGGTGTTCTCCTCGTCGGGGTCGTCCGGGTCGCGGCGGTAGATCGGCAGCCCCGGCCCGACGGTGTCGCGCAGCAGGGCCAGCGGGTCGCGCTCACCGGCAGCGATCAGCGCCTCGCCCCGGCGCTGGCGATCCGCCGAGGAGGCGGTCATCACCTGGGGGAGGTCGAGATGCAGGCCGTGATTGGCGTGCAGGGCGGGGGCTGTGACCGAGCGGCAGGAGAACTCGCCGCCGCCGACCTCCACGCTCAGCACCTCGCCGTCGCCGGCCTGGGCCAGGGTGTAGTGGAAGCCGCCGCCGGGCGGGGCCCCCTCGAGCAGCGCCTGCGCCGCGTCAAGATCGGGCTGGGCGAGCAGCGCGCGACTGAGCATCATGCGCGGCAGCTCAGGCACGACATCCACCAGGCGCAGATTGTTGATGGCGACCACCAGACCCGCCGCGGTGAGGCTGAAGGTGTGCCCGGGCAGGGAGCCCGGATAGCAGAAGCTGAGACACGCCGGCTGGCCCGCGGGCCGCAGCCGGGCCAGGAAGCAGGCGCCGTCGAGGCACGGCAGGCCATCCTCGTTGTGAGCGATCAGCGGCGTCTCGCCGGGCAGCACCAGGGTAGTACAGCCATCCGGGACGCTGGCCAGCAGGTCGCCGCGGCAGTTCCAGGCGGTTACCGTCTCGAGGGGCAACTCGAGCCCCTCGGCCAGGCCCTCGAGCTCCTCGGCCACCCAGGGCAGACGTTCGGCGGTGGCGGCCAGCAGGCGACGAACGCGAGGTAGGTGGCGGGGACTCGTCACCTCCCGCCACAGGGACGTTGCCATCAGCCGATGGTGCACGGCCCGCCGGCCCCGCTGCCCCAGCGCCAGGCCGAGTTCACGGTGGCCACCGCCGGCCTCGACATCGCCCAGTCGGCTTATTGAAGTATCCCGTGGAGTCGTCATGTCGGCGCCTCCCGACGCTTTGTCAGCTCTCATCCGCTACCGATATTACCTTCGGCCCGCCCCGGAACTGAAAAATAAAGCGGGAAAGGCTTTGACCCTGAGGGAAATACATGACACCGTAGCATCAGTTGGTTGGCAAGCAGCATGGTTTCAGAAGCATCGAATTCTTTCGGCAGCCTGATATTGTCTCCCTTGTTCTACCCGCTACTTCATCTGGGTAATACCAGGAATATCGTAAGCGCAAAGCGCGAAAGGATTATATTATGACTACCGGCACAGTTAAGTGGTTCAACGATTCCAAGGGTTTCGGCTTCATTTCTCCGTCCGACGGCAGCGATGACGTCTTTGCTCACTTCTCCGAAATTCAGGCAGACGGCTTCAAGTCCCTGCAGGAAGGTCAGAGCGTTTCCTTCGATGTGACCCAGGGCAAGAAAGGCCTTCAGGCGTCAAACATCAAGGCAATTTCCTGATCTTCACGATCATGTGATTGCTCGAACCCTCCGGGGTTCGAAGACAGGGCCCGCCTAGGCGGGCCCTGTTGCGTTGCGTGCCTGCCCTGGAAGAACGCACCGTATCGTCCTAGAGTAGGGCCGCCGCTGCGACGCAGATGTCACGAGAGGACGACGAGTGAACCCCGAGGATCTGAAGACCCTGGTCACCCTGCGGATGCCCTATGGCAAGTACGCCGGACGGGTGATCGCCGACCTGCCCGGCCCCTACCTGGCCTGGTTTGCCCGGGAGGGCTTCCCCGCCGGCCGGCTTGGTGGACTCCTGGCGCTGATGCATGAGATCGACCACAACGGGCTGGGCGAGCTGCTCGAGCCGCTGCGCTGATCCGCAACCCACGAGGAACCCCATGCTGCGCATCTCAAACTCCGTGGAACTCGGCGACTGGGAGATCGAGCTGAACCCGATCCGTGCCCAGGGGGCCGGCGGCCAGAACGTCAACAAGGTGGCCTCCGCCATCCACCTGCGCTTCGACATCCCCCGCTCCAGCCTGCCGCCCTTCTACAAGGAACGTCTGCTGGCGCTGGGCGACCAGCGCATCACTCAGGACGGCGTGGTGATCATCAAGGCCCAGCGGTTCCGCACCCAGGAGCAGAACCGCGAGGACGCCCTGGTGCGGCTGCGCGAGCTGATCCGCGAGGCGGTGAAGCAGCGGCGGGTACGCAAGCCCACCCGGCCGACTCGCTCCGCCAAGCGCAAGCGGGTCGACGCCAAGACCCGCAAGGGCAAGACCAAGGCGCTGCGCGGCAAGGTGACCGAGTGAATCAGCACGAATCACGCCACCCGGAGCGCCCCGCGTCCCCCTGCATTCAGGTATGTCGTCCGGTGGGCGACACCTGCCTGGGATGCTGGCGAACCCTGGACGAGATCGCCCGCTGGTCGCGAATGGACGCGGCCCAGCGCGAGGAAGTCTGGCAGCGGCTCGACGCCCTGGCCGAGCAAGCAGCCGAGCCTCAGCGCGACGGCTGAGGAGAGGCACGCAGCAGCCGGGAGGCGGCCGCTACGCCGAGCAGGCCGACCAGGGCCCCGGGGAGCGCGCCCAGCGCCATGCTGGTCAGGATCCCCGCGAACAGCGCGATCCCTCCGCCCACCACCGCCCGACCGGCGGTAGCCGAGGCCATGTCTCGCCGGCGGCGCATCTCGAAGGCCACCACCGCGGCCATCACCGGGGTGACCATCAGCAGGCAGAGCAGCAGCCACACCAGGCGCCCCCACCAGAAGCCCGCCTCGCCGGGCAGGCCGGCATCGATGGGTGCCCCCAGGCGTTCGCCGAGCCAGGCCGCCGGCAGCTCGGCAAACTTGTGCCAGAGATAGAGCGGCATGCTCAGGGCTCCCAGCAGGGTCACCGCGCGGCGTATCGGCCGACGCCCCAGCAGCCGCCGCGCCGGGGCCTCGCAGGCCAGCACCATGCCCACCTGGAGCCACATCACCCCCACCAGGGCGAGAGTCGGCGGCAGCAGGTTGCTGCGCCCGCCTACCTCGCCATCCACCATGGCCAGCGGATACCCGGAGGCCACGGTGGCGCCCAGCCAGACCAGACCCAGGGCGATCAGCGCCAGTCCAGTGCCGGTCCCGGAGAAGCGTCCCAGGCGCCAGGCGATCCCGAGCTGCTGGGGAAGCAGCCACACCACCAGCAGGTTGATCCAGCCCAGCAGCGTGGCGTGATCGGTAGCCAGCGCCCCCAGACGCAGCAGGTCGGCCAGCGAGCCCGGGCGCGCCCGCAGCAGATCGACGAGGGCGGCGACCGCCACCAGCAACACCACGGCCCGCAGGCCAAGGCGACGGTCGGCGCGCACCGAGAGCGGCAGCAGCGCCTGGACGCCGAGCAGCATCAGCAGGAACCAGAGGTGGATAGTCAGCGAGTGGTTGAAGGGCGCCAGAAAGCGGCCCCCCAGGGTGTGGGAAAGCACCGCCACCACGGCCAGCACCGCCAGGTAGGTCACCGCGGGCCGCGCCAGCGCCAGGGCGCGGCCCGCCCACCAGTGCAGCTGGCGGTGGCCGTCGCTGAGCCGCCGGCGCGCCCCCGGCGTACTCACCGCCGCCGAGACGAAGACGAACAGCGGCACCACCTGGACCAGCCAGGTGAAGACGCCGGCCTCCTGCCACACCACCAGCAGGTGATCGGTCGCCACCAGGCGACCCTCCTCCAGGCGCGGCAGGGTCGCCAGCCAATGGCCGAGCACCACCACCAGCAGGGCACCGGCGCGCAGGGCGTCGGGATAGCGGTCGCGCTCCGGCACCGCGTCACCGGGCGGCTTTCGCATGCCTCTCCTCCAGATCGCAGGGACAAGTGGCTTCAGGGCCCAAGCCTGTTAGCAAACACTGTTTCCTAATATCATCGGTCAGCTGCCCCCGATGGGCAACCTCGGCCTGCGGTGATGGATACCTGAGAGGGCCGGCGGCGCTCACCGCCGGCTGAGACGTCAGTGCTGCTTGACCCGCCAGATGCGCCAGGCCAGCACGGCGAGGATCCCCAGCCCCAGCGGACCGATGATGGCGGCGGCCACCGCCGGCACGATCGCCACGCCCAGGGCCCCGAGACTCTGCAGCCCCAGCTTGAAGAGGCTGAAGAGGTAGTAGCTGATCACGATGATCGACAGCCCCTCGACCGCCTTCTGGATCTTCAGCTGGCTGCTGGTGCGCTCGTTGAGACTCCTGAGCATCTCGGCGTTCTGCTCCTCGATCTCCACCTGGGCCCGGGTGCGCAGCAGGTCGTTGAGCCGCGCCACACTCTCGGCCAGGGCCTCCTGGCGGGCATGGATCGCCGCACAGAAGCGCACCAGGGGGCGGAAGCGGCGCTGGATGAAGACGCCCAGGCGAGGGTTCTCGCCCACCTTCACCTCGCGCAGCTCCTCGATTCGGGCATCGACGATGCGCGAATAGGCCTCGGTGGCGCTGAAGCGCAGCCGCGAGCGGGCGCTGGCGTGCTCGAGCCGCGACGAGAGCTCGGAGATGGCGGCGAGCAGTGGCCGCGGGTTCTCGCTCTGCTGCTCGGCGTTGCGCACCGAGAGGGCATCCAGCTCGCGCTCGTGGGCGTCCAGTTCCAGGCGCATCTCGCGGGCCAGCGGCAGCGCCAGGGAGGCCATCATGCGGTAGGTCTCGATCTCCAGCAGGCGGCGGGCCATGCGCCCCAGGCGGAAGCCATCCAGGGCCTGGTTGACCAGCAGCAGGCGATTGACGCCGTCCGGTGTGAGGCGGAAGTCGCCCCACACCGTGGCCTCGCCGTCGGCGACCCGCGACCCCGACGGGTCCCGGAAGCCGTAGGCCTCGGGATCGCCGGCCCAGCGGTTGGCCGCTTCGACCAGGATCAGGGTGGCGCTGATGACCTGCTCACGATGCGGCGCCAGCAGCGCCTCGAGCAGCGGCGGCGGCTCCGGCCACAGGGCGTCGTCCGGCGAGCGCGGCACCATCAGGGTCAGGGTGAAGAACTCGGTATGGCGCTCCCACTTGAGGACCATGCCCTGGACCTCGAGGATCTCCTGCACCGCCTCCGGGTCGCGCTCCCGATCGGTGAGAGTGTCGATGCTGGCCAGCAGCGTCTCGGCCTGGCCCTCCTGGTCAAGCATGGCGTAGTGGTGCAGATGTGCCGGCCCGGTGAAGTGGATGGAGGGTCGGGCGTGCAGTTCGTCGTGCAGGGCTTCGCGGAGTGGGTGCATGATCGGGGCTCGAAAGGGGGATGTCTCGAGACTAGGGACTCATGCGTCGAGAGCCAAGTGCCTGCGGCAAGTCGCCTCGCCCTCTCCTCCGACCAGCGGCTAGAACCATCCCTTGCGTCGAAACAGCCAGATCAGCCCCGTGCCGATGCCCAGCATCAGGCCGAGCACCGCGAAATAGCCATAGGGATGTGCGAGTTCGGGCATGTGCACGAAGTTCATGCCGTAGATACCGGCGATAAAGGTCAGCGGCACGAAGACGGCGGTGATCACCGTGAGAATGCGCATGGTGATGTTGAGCTGATGGGAGGAGAGCGAAATATGCCCATCCACTAGGTCGCCGCAGATGTCGTAGTACATCTGAGTCAGGGTGAGCAGCCGCTCGAAGCGTTCATGAACGTCGTTGATGGCGTGCAGCGTCTCGCTGACGTGGCGCGGCAGGTGAGAATAGTCGTAGGCGGTGAGCTCCTGAGTGATACCCAGATGGTAGTTGAACACCCGACGCATCTTCACCAGCAGCGAGCGGTAGCCGATCACCTGGCGCATCAGGACGTCGCTGCCGTTCACCAGCAGTGCATCCTCCAGGTCGCTGAGCGTATTCTCGAATTCCAGCAGGCTGTCCAGGTAGTAGCCGGCGGAGTGGTACATGATCTTCAACGCCACATGCTCCGGGGACTGCTGCAACAGCGTGGCTCCCTCCGGGGCGAGCAGGCGATCGATGCTCTGCGCCCGCCCCGGATGCAGGGTAAGCAGGAAGCGCTCGCCGAGAAACAGCGCCACCTGCTGAGGCCTGTAGTTGAGATCGGCGCCGAAGGAGGAGATGCCGCGATAGAGGATCAGGGTGTGACCCTCGAACTCCTCGATCTTCGGCGGGTGGCGCTCGCGGTGGGCGTCGTCGATGGCCATGGGATGGCAGTCGAAGGCTTCGAGCATATCGCGCTCACGGTCCATGGATTCGCCCTGCAGGTCGATCCACAGGCGGCTGTCCGGCAGCTCTCGCCAGCGAGCGAGCAGCTCCTCTCCCCCGGCCAGGATCTGGCCCTCGGCGTCTACCATCAGCGTACGTATCATGGGACGTCATCCCTGGCAGCGGCGGGCGGCGATCTTACCCATACAGCCCCACTCTAGCACTCCACCGCCGGCCGCGGCGCGCTCAGCCGCCCTCTTCGGCCGGCACCGGCGGCTGCAAGTAGTGGAACATGAAGGCCAACGCCGGCCCGATGCTGGCCCTCCACACTCGCCAGGTGTGGCCGCCACTGAGCACCTCCAGCGGCACCTGGCCCGGCTGATGCTCCTCGAGCGCCGCCTGCAGACGACGGGCATGCTCCACGGCATCGAAGACGTCGCGGTTGCCGGCGCTCAGATAGAGCGGCACCACATACTCCTGGTCCAGGTAGCCATCCAGGTAGGCCGGATAGTTGAGGCGCTGCCAGAGGTCGGCATCGAAGCGATTGTCCGGCGTCAGGAAGGCGGCATGCTCCCGGGCGCTGGAGTTGGCCGGCGGCAGCGGGTGGTAGCTGGCAGGGCTGAGCGCTGCGGCGGCGGCGAACAGCTCGGGCCGCTCGAGGGCGAAGTTGACCGTGCCGTAACCGCCGGCGGAGAGCCCGGCGATGCCTCGCCACTCGCGCTCGGGCACCACCCGCCAGACATCCTCCACGTGGGGCAGCAGCTCCTCCAGGAAGGCGGTACGCGCCGGCTCGTTGTGGCCGTCGACCCACCAGCTCTGGCTGCCCGGCATCACGATCACCGCCGGCGGAATGCGCCCCTGGCGAATCATGCGATCGGCGATCTCCTTCAGCGCCCCGCGGGTCACCCAGTCACGGTCGCTGCCGAAGGAGCCGTGCAGCAGGTAGATCACCGGATAGTCGAGCCCGGAGTCGTGGTAGCCCTCCGGCAGGTAGAGGGTGTAGGGGTAGTCGCGCTCCAGCACCTCCGAAGCGAAACGGTGGTGGGACACCTGGCTGGCGAGCGCCTGACTGGCCAGCAGCAGGAGCATCGTGAGGGTGAGTACGCCGTATCGGGCTGCCGTCATATCAGGCCTTCCTGTACTGGGAGTGGATGCCAATTCCCGTATGCAGGGAATTCACGCTGCCTGTCGCGGTCCGACAGCAGGTGCGCCGACGGCGTTCAACCCATGCGAAGACAACAGGATACCGGGACATGCAAAGGATCGAGGAAATCTACTGGCTGCGCGCCTATGGCTGCCTGGCGGTCTTCAGCTTCCACCTCCTCGATCACCTGAATCAGCGTCTGGACACCCTGACCACCGACCTGGCCCGCATTCCCACCGTGCTCGGCACCCCGATCTTCATCTTCATCTCGATCTTCCTGTTCTCCATGCGCTACGGTCGCGACATTCCCTCGGGCTTCCTGAGCAGCCGGGTGAAATACGTGATGGTGCCGTACCTGGTCTATGGCCTGGCCTATGCCGGTGCGGAATTCCTGCGCCTGCGCGCCGCCGGCGTCGACACGGGCCTGCTGGAGACCCTGCGCGAGTATCTGGTCTACGCCGGCTGGCACGGCTACTTCCTGATCATCGCCGCCCAGTTCTACGCCTTCTACTGGCTCCATGGGCGCTTCGATCTCGGCCGCTGGCTGCCCGCCACCCCCTGGCTGGTGATCGGCAGCCTGATCAGCATGGCCTGGTGGGGCTACTGGCAGTGGCGCAGCGCCCTGCCGCCGGGCTACCTGCACTGGATCGCCCCGCTGGGCTGGCTCTATCTCTTCTTCCTGGCACTGGTACTGGTGGAGCATTACCGCGACCGACCCGAGGCGCGGCCGGCCTGGCTGGTGGCACTGGCGCGCCCGCGCTGGCTGGTGGGCCTGGTCGCTCTGGTGGCGCTGATGTCGGTGCCCGGCTGGCTCGAGTACTCCTCCAAGGAGGTGTGGGTGGTGCCGCTGTTCCTGCTCTTCACCCTCTGGGTGATGAACCGACTGCGCGGCCGCCCGGCACCGCCCCTGGTGCGCCGCCTCAACGAGTTCTCCTTCGGCATCTACCTGGCCCACCCGATGTTCTTCAACCTGGTGGACACTCTGGATCCGGGGCAGCGGCTCCCCCTGGCGGCCTATGTCCTGGTGCTTATCGTGGTCGGCATGGCCGGCTCCATCATCTGGAACCTGGCCGCCAACCGCGCACACTGGGGTGGGCTGCTGTTCGGCAAGCGGCTGCGGGTGGCCTGAGAGGACGGATGAGAAGGGCGACGCCGGCCGGCAGAGGCTGCTAATCTAGTCCCAGCCTCGCCCCCCAGGGGGCCTCACAGTCATCAAGGGAGAAAGAGTCGATGAGTGAGCAGGTCTCTCGAATCATCGTCCCGGTGGACGGTTCACCCACGGCCGCCGCCGCGGCCCGCCATGCCAGCCTGCTGGCCAGGCTGCTGGACGCACGGCTGCAGCTGCTTCACGTGATGCCGCTCAACGCCGCGGAGCTGTGCGATATCCCCGCCAACCGCCGGGCCGAAGCCGACCATGACCGGGCGGTGCGTCTCGAGATCGCCGAGGAGGCCTTCGCCAAGGCTCGCGCGGCGATCGAGCCCGAGCTGACGCCGGCCCCGGAGGAGGTGGTGCTGGAGGACAGCACCTTCATCCGCCACCCGGAACGAGCCATCGTCGACCATACTCGCCGTCAGACCGACTGCCTGCTGGTGATGGGCGCTCGCCACCTGAGCGAGGTGGGCAAGTTCGTGCAGGGCAGCGTCAGCAACGAAGTGGTACACCGCGCCCGCTGCCCGGTGACCATCGTCCATGACGACGCCAGCATGCTGGAAGCCTCGGGCATCGGCCGGGTGCTGCTGCCGGTGGATGGCTCGGACCACGCCAACCAGGCGGCGGGGCTGGCCGGCGACCTGGCGCGCACGGCCGGGGTGCCGGTGGAGCTGGTGTTCTGCCAGCCCGGCGGCCAGGCCGACGGGCTGGAAGAGGGCGACGAGAGTCAGGCGGAGCGGGTCTTCCGTCTGGCCCGGGAGGCCCTGGGCGAGGTTCCCTCGGGGGTCGAGACGGTACTTCTCCACGAGGAGCGCTTCGCCGAGGCCATCGTCTCCCGCGCCCGACACCACCTGGCGGCGCGTCCGATGATCGTCATGGGCCGTCGCGGGCTCGGCAAGTGGCGCGAGTCCCTGCTCGGCAGCGTCAGCCACCGGGTCATCGACCTGGCGCCCTGCCCGGTCACCGTGGTGGTCTGAGCGCCGTGACCAAGACCCGGCCGGCTCGGCCCGCATCCCGGTCTCAGCCCTCGTAGGCGGCCTTGAGGCGATAGAACTCGGTGACGATCTCGTTCATGGCCGTCGGGTCATAGTCGCACAGGCCACTGACCACCAGCTTCTTGGAGCCGGTGCCGATGGGGACCCCCGCGGACTGGATGCGGAACTCCAGCAGGCAGTCGCCGCGCTTGCCGTTCACCTCCAGGGAGGAACGGTCCAGCGCCAGCTCCGGCACCAGGCCGTCGAGACGCTCGAGGGAGAAGCCCATGCTGTCGTAGATCACCAGCGGTCGCCGCGGATTGAACATCACCCCCTGCTCCTCCATCAGCGGCTTGAGGTAGTGGGGGAAGTTCTTGCCGGAGAAGGCCACGTAGCAGCGGGTGAAGGCCTCAACCACCGCCTCGTCGCGGGTCGTCTCACCGCTGCGCTCCACCTCGAGGTAGCACTTGCCACCCTCGTCACAGACGCGGATGCTGCCGTCGTCCTGCTCCTGGAAACAGAGCGGCGTACCGTCACCCACCATGCTGAGAAAGCGGAAATCCATGCGCTGCGAGAGCCCGAAGCGGGCCAGTACCAGCGCAAACAGCAGGTCACCCGGCACGCAGAAACGGCGCGCATCCGGGTTGTGGATGGGGTTGTAGTCGCCGGCGACTCCCTTGGCGAAGCGGCTGGCCTGCTGGGCGGAGATGCAGACTCGCTCCCCTGCCGGCGAATGAAAATCATCGAGAAACATGCGTGCTGTGCCTGCCCTGCGTCGTTGGCGATCCGTATCCTGCCGGCGGCTGCCGGAGCGCAGATGATGCCACAAAACCCTCGCCAACGAAGCCTCGTTAGGCGCTAACATGAAGCAATGGGCAGAGGGAGCGACGGCGAGATGCAGGCAGAAAGCAGGCTGAACAGCGGGCCATGGCGATGGCTGGGCTGGACGGCCGGCCTCGTTGCGCTGCTGCTGGGCGGCGCGGCCCTGGCCCTCCCCGCCCTGCTGGACAGCGCCTGGCTGCAGGCCAGGCTCGCGAGCCAGGAGGGGCTGTCGATCCGCTGGGAGGGCTCACGCCCCGGCTGGAACAGCCTGGCGGTGGAATCCCTGATCATCGAGCGTGACGATGCCTCGCTGCCGCTCGTCCTCGAGGTGGACGCCGCCCGCCTGTCGCTCACCCTGCCCGCCCTGCTGACCCGACGCCTGGTGATTCAAGAGCTCGCGGCCAGCGGCCTGCGGCGCCTGGAGATTGATGGCCACCGGCTGAGCGGCGAGGGCCGGCTGACGCTGTCGGGGCTCGATCTCGCCCGGGACGCGCTGGGCGTGGAGCGGCTCGCCCTGTCGCTGGAGCAGGCCAGCCTCACCCGCGGCGGGATTCCGCTGGCCGAAGAGATCACCCTGAACGCCGACCTGAGCGCGACTCCCTTCGACCCCGCGGCCCACCCCGGCCAGGCGGCGCTGCGCTTTCTCTCCGGTGAGCTCAGCCTGGCGGCCCGGGCCGACGCCTGGGACCTCTTCAACCCCTACCTGGCGGAGCTGGGCTGGCTGGGCCTGACCGGCCGCGGCAGCCTGGAGGGGGAGCTGAGCCTTGCCGAGGGCGTGCTGGCATCGGGCAGCCGCCTGGTACTCGACTCCCCGGAACTCGGCGTCACCCTGGACGAGGCCGCCCTGCTGGCGGGCAGCGGCGATGACGGCGATGCGCCGGCCTGGGTGGTGCCCGGCGAGACCTATCGCCTGCGGGGTGCCGGCCGCGTGGCGGCCAGCGTCGGCGAGGAAGCGGCGGCGCCCGGCGAGGCGGCGAGCGGCCGCCTGGCGGTCTCCCTGGAGAACCTGTCGATGCACCAGGGCGAGGCGCCGACGCCACTGCTGACGGGCCAGCGCTTCGACCTCACGGCGTCGCTGCCGACGGACCTGGCCGCCACGCCGGCAGCGCCCGATGCGGCCGAGCTGAGCTGGCAGGCCGCCACGCTGCCCGATATTCGCGCCCTGCGACGCTTCCTGCCCGAGCAGGCTCCGCTGGCCCTGCACGGCGGACGCGCCGAGCTCGACGGCCGCTTGAGCTACCGGTCGGGAGCGCTCTCCGGCGCCTTCTCCCTGTCCGGTGAAGGGGTTGCCCTGAGCCTTCAGGAGCAGCCGCTGCGCGGCGACCTGCACCTCGACCTGGCCCTGCCCCTGCTCGACCCCGAGGGCCGTCGCCTGGATCTCTCCGGCACTCGCCTGAGGCTCGATGTCGGCGGCGACGAGGGCACCGAGGCCCTGGCCCTGGACCTGACCCTCGAGGCCGCCCGGCTGAGCTCCCGGGTGCCGCTGGACAGGCTGCGTGATCACCCGCAGCCGCCCCTGGACGGTCAGCTTGCGCTGTCCGGTCGCCTGGACCGCCTGGGATTCCTGGACCCCTTCCTGGCGGGGCTGTTCGAGGGCCGCGGCATCGGCCTGAGCGGAGGTGGCGAACTGAGTGCCAGGGCGCGCCTGCTGGAGGGGCGGATCGACGCCGGCAGCCGTCTGGAGGTGGCCAGCGATGCGCTCGGGGTCAGCCTGCCCCACGCCCGCGCCGAGGGCAGCGGCACCTTCCTGGCCGAATGGCACGACGATGACAGCCTGCCGCTGCGGCTGGCGGCCCATCTGGAGGCGGCCCGACTGACCCGCCACGCCGACGCCGCGCGCCTGCTGGAGGATGCCAGACTGACCCTGGAGGCCGAGGGCCAGCCGCCGGAGGCCGGCGAGACGCCGCTGCCCAGGCGGGCCACCCTCGCCTGGGAGGGGGCCCGCCTGGCCGACGTGGCGGTGCTGGCCCCCTATCTGCCCGAGGGCGCTCCCTTCGCGCTGGACAGCGGCCGGGCCGAGAGCCGGGGCCGCCTCTCTCTCGAGGACGAGCGCGCCAGCGGCGAGCTGCAGCTCGGCGGCGACCGGATACATGGCCGCCTCTTCGAGGAGAGCGTCACGGGGGAGATGGCGCTCGATCTGGCGCTGCGCGAGGCCACCCTGGACGGACGCCTGCTGGATCTCTCCGGTAGCCGACTGGCGCTCACCGCGGCGGCCGGCAGCGCCGACGCCGATCAACGGCTGGGCAGCGTGCTGGTGGCCCGACAGGCGCGCTTCACTCGCCTGGACGATCCCGCGACGCGACAGGGACGTCTGGTGCTGGAGGGCATGGTCGACCGCCTGGGGTTCCTGGATGCCTTCCTCCCTCGGGAGCATGGTCTCACCCTGCGCGGCCAAGGCCGGCTGGAGGCCGACCTGCGCCTGGCGGGCGAGCAGCTGCTGGCGCCGAGTCACCTGCGGGTGGCGGCCGACGAGCTGGCGGTGGGCTTTCTCGACTATCGGGCGGTGGGACGCGGCGAGCTCAACGCAAGACTGGAGGGCGAAGCCGCGAGCCCCGGCGCCCGACTCGGGCTCTCGCTGCCCCGCTTCGCCCTGCGACGCGAGACGCAAGAGGATCGCACCTGGCTGGCCGGACGCCATCTGAGCCTGGAAACCGCCACGCCATCCTTCGCCCTGGATCCCGAGGCCCTGACGATCGAAGACTTCACTACCCGGGTGGAACTGCCCATCGTCGAGGTCCCCGACCTGGCCCTCTACAACGCCTATCTGCCGGAGACTTCGGGGGTCGAACTGCTGGGCGGACGCGCCAGCCTGGAGGCTTCGCTTGCGATGGAAGGGCTGGACGCCCGGGGCGACCTGGTGCTGCAGGCCTTCGGCAGCGAGCTGCGCCTGGCCGACCAGCACCTGACCGGCGACCTGCGCCTCGAGGCGCGCCTGCGCGAGGGCGACCTGGCCGGCCGCCGCTTCGATGCCTCCGGCTCGCTGCTGCGCCTGGACAACGTCACCCGCCGCGACGGCGACGGCCAGGGCGAAGCCGGCTGGTGGGCCCGACTCGCCCTCGAGGAGGGCCGCCTCACCTGGGCGGAACCGCTGACGGTGAACGCGCGCCTGGGGCTCGCCATGCGCGACAGCGGCCTGCTGGTCCGGCTGTTCCTGGCCGGGGCCCGGGAGCGGGAGTGGCTGGGGCGACTGCTGACCGTGCGCGATATCCGGGGCGAGGCCAGGCTCGCCATGAACGCCGACGGCATCCGGCTCGACGAGGCTCTGCTGGAGGGTGGCCCGCTCTCCCTGCTGGCCGATCTGACCTTTCGCGACGAGCGTCTGGACGGCCAGCTCTATGCCCGCCTGGGTCGTATGGCCGTCGGGGTTGCCCTGGAAGACGACGAGCGAACGCTGCGCTTCTGGCAGCCGCGTCGCTGGTTCGAGGACGCGGATCGAGGCGACGCCGCTTCCCTGGAGGAGACCACCCCGGAGGCGTTTCAGGAAGCCGTGACGGCGCCCCCACCTGAGCGCTGAGGCGTCGTGGGTGAGAGCGATCGGCGGTCGCCGTCGGGTTTACTTACGCGTTGACACATTTATTTTACATTGCCTTCCAATGATGTAGCGTATCGGTAGATGGCCGCATTTGTACGGTCGCCCAGGAAAGAGGCGACTGCTGCAACCATCAAAATCAGACGGCCACGCCGCACGCAGGAGAGAAGGTCCTTGCCCGGAGCCCGCTCTAAGACGGAGCCCGAGGCTGGCGCGAACCATTCACGGGGAACCGATACGCCGATGCTGATCTCCATACTGCCACCGCCAGCGGTGGCGCCAGACCTTCTGTCCAACTGTTACGGGGACACCCGGTGGCGTGGCTGACGTCCGGCCTGCTGGCGACCCTGCTGGCGCTTTCCTGGCCCTCCCTGGCAACGGCCGAGGAGAATCCGGTACTGCTGGTGGCTCACCCCGACGTTCGTACCGCCCGCCTGACCCGGGATACCACCCGTGCCATCTTTGCCATGCGCCAGCGCACCTGGCCGGATGGCCAGGCAGTCAGGGTCCATGTGCTCAGCAACGACAATCCCGTTCACGGGCGCTTCGTCAAGGAGCGCCTCGCCGTCTATCCGCACCAGCTTCAGCTGGCCTGGGACCGCATGGTGTTTTCCGGCACCGGCCAGGCCCCCACGCGAGTCTTCTCACAGGCCGAGATGCGCGAGCGCATCGCCAGCACCCCGGGTGCCCTGGGCTATCTGGAAAGGGAGTATCTGGATGATCGTGTCCACGTCATTTCGATGGAGTGAGCGCCTCGCCCGCCTGGCGCTGACCTCCCTGCTGCTGGGTGGCCTCACCCCGGCCGTGGCAGACGACGGCATGCTGGATACCCTGCAGCTGCACGGGTTTCTCAGCCAAGCACTGGTGATCACCGACCGCAACGACTTCTTCGGCCCCAGCAGCAGCGGCGGCGGCAGCCTGAAGTACACCGAGATCGG
>PUOM01000185.1 GCA_003552795.1 Halomonas sp.
ACATGGAGCGGGTGGTGATCCGCGCCCCGCGCGGCTTCGGCAACATCGAGCACTTCAACAACGGCTTCGGCATCATCGGCCTGGCCTACTGGGGCGAGCGCCGCGACGCCTGGGCGATCATGAACGACGTGCGCCGCGAGCTCGCCGGGCTCCCCGGGGTGCAGGCCTTCCCGGTGATGCGCCAGGGCTTCGGTCAGCGTATCAGCAAGCCGGTGGAGTTCGTGCTGGGCGGCGGCACCTACGAGGAGCTGGCCGAGTGGAGCGATACCCTGATGGACCATATCCGCGAAGACAACCCGCGGCTGATCGGCCTGGACAGCAACTACCGCGAGACCCAGCCGCAGCTGCGGGTGGACATCGACTACGAGCGGGCCGCCGCGCTGGGCGTGACCGTCACCGAGATCGGCCGCACCCTGGAGGTGCTGCTGGGCGGGCGCAACG
Organism: Halomonas sp.; assembly: GCA_003552795.1. GTDB lineage: Bacteria > Pseudomonadota > Gammaproteobacteria > Pseudomonadales > Halomonadaceae > Halomonas. The sequence continues at coordinate 442 of PUOM01000185.1, forward strand.
TGACCCGCTATCTGGACAACGGCCAGGAGTATGATGTCATCGTCGAGGGCGACCGCGGCAGCCAGGCCAGCCCCCGGGCGCTGGACAACATCCAGGTGCGCTCGGCACGCAGCGGCGAGCTGATCCCTCTCGCCAGCCTGGTCTCCTTCAGCGACTTCGCCGGCGCCAGCACCCTCAATCGCTTCAACCGCATCCGCTCGATCACCATCGAGGCCGACCTGGCCGACGGCTACCCCCTGGGCGAGGCGCTGGACTATCTGGAGAACGCCGCCGCGGAGGTGCTGCCGCCCCAGGCCCAGACCGACGTCAGCGGCGCCTCCCGGGACTTCCAGCAGGCCAGCGGCGCCACCACCTTCCTGCTGATCCTGGGCGCCCTGGTGGTCTTCCTGGTGCTGGCCGCCCAGTTCGAGAGCTTCATCCACCCCTTCGTGATCATGCTCACCGTGCCCCTGGCCATGAGCGGCGCCATGCTGGGGCTCTTTGTCACCGGCCAGTCGCTGAACATCTACAGCCAGGTGGGGCTGGTCATGCTGATCGGCCTGGCGGCCAAGAACGGCATCCTGATCGTGGAGTTCGCCAACCAGCTGCGTGATCAGGGTCTGGCCTTCCGCGACGCCCTGGTGGATGCCGCCGTGACCCGCCTGCGCCCCATCCTGATGACCGCCGTGACCACCATGGCGGGCGCCATCCCGCTGATCGTCGGGAGCGGCGCCGGCGCCGAGTCGCGCATGGTGATCGGCACGGTGATTCTCTCCGGGGTGGCGGCGGCCACCCTGTTTACCCTGTTCATCGTGCCGGTGGCCTACGACCTGCTGGCCCGCCATACCGGCTCGCCCGGCGACGTCAGGCGCCGCCTTGAAGAGGAGATGGCAGCCAGCCGGCCCGAGCAGTGAGCCCGGGGTGCCGACGCGAACAGGGCCACCCCACGGGGTGGCCCTGTCAATTGTCATACGTGCCAATCTGCCTGCGGGACCAGGCCGCCAGGCGGGGTTCAGCAGTCGTCGAGACGCTCGCCCTCGACCACGGTATGCATCTGCATCTCACCCATGGACGACTGGACGGTCACGTTGACGTCACCCTCGACGCGCTCGCCGAGAAAGTCCATGCGGCCATCGATGTTCGCCTCACCGCCCTCTTCGCGGCAGATCATCTGATAGTCGACGCCATCGGCGGAGACGTTGTGTTCGAGGAGCTCGCAGCCCTCCTCCACCTCGAGGAACTGGAAGTCGGCATCCTCCAGGTCGCCCTGGGCGATGCACTCCTGGTGGGTGTCTGTCTGATCGGGAACGGGCACCTCACCGGTCACCGAGGTGGTGCTGGTGAACTCCCAGAGCCCCGGCACGATGTTGGGGGTGTCGGCCACGGCGGCCAGCGGCAGGGTCAGCGCGGCGGCGGCCAGCAGGGTACGTAACGACATGAGGTGTCTCCTAACGGTGAATGGCATGCCTCTCCTTCGACATTAAGGCAGCTTACCGCGATTCGCTGCACGCCCCAACCGCCCTCTCCACCTGGGATACGACGCGCATCCGGCACACCGGCCAGTCGTCGCCGGCGAAGACGCGCAGGACGATTGGTCGTCCCTCGAAAAGCCCACTATGGTTCCCTCAGGGGCACCTGTTGAGCGCAGCGCCCCGCGGGAGGGGCCAATGAGCGACTGGTACGCCGAGGTGGATTTCCAACCGCAGCAGGATCGCGTCCTGCGTCGGGGGGATTCAGGGGAGGAAGTGCGGGCACTGCAGCAGCGGCTGAGCCTGGCCGGCTCTCCGCTGACCTTGGACGGGCAGTTCGGCCCGGCAACGGAGCGCGCGGTGCGGGCCTTTCAGTACCAGGCGGGGCTGGTGGTGGATGGCCTGGCGGGCCCCAAGACCGAGCGCCGGCTGCGCCAGGCCCTTGCCGAGGCGAGCCAGCCGATGGCCGAAGCGACGACGCGCGGCGAGCCAGCACCCGACGCGCGGCTGCTGGGCCAGCAGGATCTGGTCTGGGCCGCGCAACAGCTGGCGGTGCCGGTGGCGGCGATCATGGCGGTGAACGAGGTAGAGTCGCGAGGCAGCGGCTTCTTCTCCAACGGCCGGCCGGCCATTCTCTTCGAGCGCCACATCATGGTGCGCCGGCTCAGACACCACGGCATCGACCCGGCGCCCCATGTCGCCAGCGCCCCCGATCTGGTCAACACCTCACCGGGGGGCTACGCGGGGGGCGTCAGGGAGTACGAGCGCCTGGAGCGCGCCCAGCAGCTCCACCACGACAGCGCGCTGGAGTCGGCCTCCTGGGGACTGTTCCAGATCATGGGCTTTCACTGGCAGCATCTCGCCTACGACAGCGTTCGAGACTATGTGGCAGAGATGCACAGGGGCGAGCGCGAGCATCTCGACGCCTTCGTTCGCTTCATCCGCCGGGATCCGGTGCTGCTCTCATCCCTGCGCCATCAGCAGTGGGCCAGGTTTGCGCGCCGCTACAACGGGCCCGCCTATGCCAGGAACCGCTACGACGAGAAGATGGCTCAGGCCTTCGCCAGCCACCGCCGGGGGCTGCAGGAATCCGGCCTGCCGGCCTGAGCCTGCCCCGTTAAACGGCACGGCGCCTTCATGACCCACGGTGGCGCTGACCGCTCACTCCCGCGCGGCCCGCTGCAGCTCGCGCAGGCGCGGCACCAGGTCATCTGCCAGGGCAGCGACCGCCGGCCTGGCGTAGAAGTATCCCTGCTGATGGGTGATGCCGACCCGGGCCAGCCAGAGCGCCTCTTCTCGAGTTTCCACCCCTTCGGCAATCACGTCGATCTCCAGCTCCCGGGCCAGGCCATGCACCGCCCGCAGCAGCGCCTGGCGGCGCCGGTCCTGATCGCAGCCCATCACCAGCTGACGATCGACCTTGAGCTTGTCCGGCTCGAGCTCGGTCAGCAGGTCGAGGTTGGCATAGCCGTTGCCGAAGTCATCGAGGGCGGTGGAAAAGCCCATCATGCGATAGCTGTCGATGATCCGCTTGAGATGGCCCTGGTCGGTCACCCGCTCGGTTTCGGTGAACTCGAACACCAGCCTGTCGGTAGGCCACCCCACCCGCCGGGAAACCTCCAGCGTCGCCTGGATGCACGCCTCAGGCTCATAGACGGCGTTGGGCAGGAAATTGATGGAGAGGCGTTCCTGCATCTCCAGGGCGCTGGCCATCTCGATCGCCCTCACCCGGCAGGCCTGGTCGAACCGATAGAGAAGCTCGCCGGTGACCCGGGAGAGCACGCTCCAGGCGGATTCACCGTTGGGCCCACGCACCAGCGCCTCGTAGGTGGTGACCTCGGCAGCCGCCAGGTCGATGATAGGCTGAAAGGCCATGGTGAACGCGAAGGGCAAGTCACCCTCACAGCGGCCGCAGTGGCCCTCCACCCGTGCACAGTGCTTCATCTTGCTCCCTCTGGTCTCTTGTTGCTCGGCGCCGGCTCTCTGCTCGACGCCGCATTTGCGTGGCTTCACTCAGCCGACTGACGCGCCACGATAAAGCGCGCCAGGGCCTCCAAAGGCATCGGCCGGGCCAGCAGATACCCCTGGAAGATATCGCAGCCCCAGGCATCCAGCTGACGACGCTGCGCCTCCGTCTCGACCCCTTCGGCCACCACCTGAAGCCCCAGATGGCCGGACATCGATATCATGCCCTGCACGATGGCGGCATCGTGGGGGTTGGTGGTGACCTCGTTGATGAAGCTGCGATCTATCTTCACCTTGCTTATCGGCAGATGGCGCAGATAGCTGAGGCTGGAGTAGCCGGTGCCGAAATCATCGATGGACACGCCGATCTGCATGCCGCGCAGCGCATGCAGGATCTCGATGGCCGTCTCGGTGCTGTCCATCAGGATGCCCTCGGTCAACTCCAGCTCGAGCCGCTCCGCGGGCAGGCCCGTCTGCTGAAGCACCTGGCGCAGGGTGGCCAGGAAGCTCGGCCGATGGAACTGCAGCGGCGACAGGTTGACCGACACCTTCACCCTGCCTGCCCCCTGCTGCTCCAGCGCCACCATGTCGGCGCAGGCGCGCTCCAGTACCCAGCGGCTGAGCGGGATGATCTGCCCGGTGGATTCCGCCAGGGGAACGAACACCTCGGGCGAGATATAGCCGCGCTGGGGATGATGCCAGCGCAGCAGCGCCTCGACCCCATTCAGGGTGCCATCGCGGGCGATCAGCGGCTGATAGTGCAGCTCCGTCTGGCAGGAGGCGATGGCCTCCTGCAGATCGTTGCGCAGCGTGACCCGCTCACCCAGCTGGGCGGTGATCTCCTGAGTATACCAATGATAGGCGTTGCGCCCCTGCTGCTTCGCCTTGTACATGGCCATATCGGCCTGCTGGATCAGCTCCCGCGGATCCGCCATGGCCGGATCGCTCAGGGCGATGCCCACGCTGCAGGTCAGGTAGAGCTCATGGCTGTCGATCAGGTAGGGCCTCGAGATCTCCTCCATCAGCCGCTCCACCAGGGTCAGCACCTGCTCTTCCCGG
>PUOM01000006.1 GCA_003552795.1 Halomonas sp.
CCCTGCCGCTCTCGGCGATTCGCCTTACCGAGGAGGGCGAAGAGCGCATCCTCCCCGCCAGCGAGCTGGCCGCCGGCGACCGGGTCCTGGTCAAGCCCGGCCACGGGGTGCCCGCCGACGGCGTCATCGAGGACGGCGAGTCGAGCCTCGACGAGTCCATGCTCACCGGCGAGTACCTGCCGGTGACCCGGCGTCCGGGCGAGACCGTCACCGGCGGCAGCCAGAATATCGAGAGCCCCCTGGTGATACGCGTGACCCACGCCGGGCGCGAGGCCCGGGTGGCCGGCATCGTCGACCTCACCGACCGCGCCTTTGCCAGCCGCCCACGTCTGGCGCAGATGGCGGCACGCATGGCGCACCTCTTCGTGCTGCGCCTGCTGCTGGTCACCGCGGTGGTCACCATCACCTGGTGGTTCATCGATCCGGCGCGAATGCCCTGGATCATGCTCTCGGTGCTGGTGGTCACCTGCCCCTGCGCCCTGGCCCTCGCCACGCCGACGGCACTCACTGCCGGCCACGGCCAGCTGCGCCGCCGCGGTGTGCTGGTGACCCGCGCCGACGCCATCGAGTCGCTCTCCCAGCTGGATCGGGTGATCCTCGACAAGACCGGCACCCTGACCAGCGGCCAGATGACGCTGGTGGAGACCCACCCCCTGGGCGCTCTCGACGCCGAGCGTGCCCGCACCCTGGCCGCCGCCCTGGAGGCGCGCTCGGAGCACCCCATCGCCCGCGCCTTCCATCCCTACCGCCTGGCCACGCTGCGCGCCTCCGAAGTGGCGAGCCACACCGGGCAGGGGGTGGAGGGCACCCTGGGGGGGCGCCGCTGGCGGCTCGGCAAGCCCGAATTCGCCGCCACCGCGGCGGAGCTGCAGGCTCCCGGCAAGGGGCAGTGGCTGCTGCTCGCCGAGGAGGGCGAGCCCCGCGCATGGTTCGCCCTGCAGGACCGGGTCCGCGAGGATGCCGCCGACACCGTGGCGGCGCTCAAGGCGCTGGGTCTCGAGGTCGAGCTGCTCTCCGGTGACACCCCCGGCGCGGCAGAGGACCTGGCTCGGCGGCTCGACATCCCCAGCTGGCGGGGCGGCGCCAGCCCCGAGGAGAAACTCGCGCGCATCCGCGAGTGCCAGGCAGCCGGCGAGAAGGTCGCCATGGTGGGTGACGGCATCAACGACATCCCGGTACTCGCCGGCGCCGACGTGGCCATCGCCATGAACGGCGCCACCGACCTGGCCCGCACCAGCGCCGACGCCATCCTGCTCAGTCCGCGCCTGTCGCGCATCGTCGAAGCCGTCGAGATCAGCCGCGCCACTCGTCGAGTGATGCGCCAGAACATGATCTGGTCGGTATGCTACAACTTTACCGCCATGCCCATCGCCGCCATGGGCTTCGTGCCGCCCTGGCTGGCTGCCATGGGCATGTCGGCCAGCTCTCTGGTGGTGGTCGGCAACGCCTTGCGTCTCAATCGCTTCCGCAGCCGAGCCATCCGGGCGCAACGCCCCGTGGCAGCGCCCTCCCCTGAACCGAGTCGGGTGACCCCATGAGCATTCTCTATCTGCTGATCCCCCTTTCCCTGATTCTCCTGGGCCTGGCCGTCTGGGCCTTCTTCTGGGCGGTCAAGAACGACCAGTTCGAGGACCTCGAGGGTCCCGCCCACCGCATCCTCTTCGACGAGGACGAGAACGATCTACCCCCTGAGGAGCGCCAGCGCCGCCGCGACGCCCGCGAACGCAACCGGGCGGAGCGAGCGGAGCCCTCCGACCCCGACGAGCCGCACTGATGGATCCCACCGGACTCGGCCTGCCCCCCTTCCTCGCCGCCTTCGTCTTCGGGCTGCTGGGTGGCGCCCACTGCATCGGCATGTGCGGCGGCATCATGAGCGCCCTGACCTTTGCCGTGCCGCCCAGCATGCGCTCTCCTGCCCGCCTCTCCGGCCTGCTGCTGGGTTACAACCTGGGCCGCATCGCCAGCTACATGGTCGCCGGCGCCCTGGTAGCCGCCCTCGGCACCCTGCTTACCTTGACCCCGGCCAGCCGCGTGGCGCTACAGCTCTTCGCGGCCGTCATGCTGATTTTGATGGCGCTCTATATCGCCGACTGGTGGAAAGGGCTGGTCCGGGTCGAGGCCCTGGGCAAGCGCCTGTGGCGCCACCTGGAGCCGGTAGGGCGGCGACTGATGCCGGTGGTGAAGATCCCCCAGGCCATGGCACTGGGCGCCGTTTGGGGCTGGCTGCCCTGCGGGCTGGTCTATTCGATGCTGGCCTGGAGCCTGGCCATGGCCGACCCGCTGCGCGGGGCGGCGCTGATGGGCGCCTTCGGCCTGGGCACCCTGCCGGCACTGCTTGCCACCGGACTGGCGGCTCGCCAGCTGGGCGGACTGATCCGCCACCGGGCCACGCGCAGCATTGCGGCGCTGTCGATCATCGCCTTCGCCCTGTGGCAGCTCTGGCAGCTGTTACCCGGCCAGGCACACGCCTGATCCGCCGCGATTCCACGCGGAATTGACGCAGCTCAACGCCTGTCACTCCAAGGGGCCCTAGCATGAGGACACACACTCAGCCGGGAACGCCGCCATGTCCGCCCAGGTGAAACGCAGCGATTCCGCCGGGCCGCCCCGGGCTGTCGGAGAAGGGCCCGGGATGCCGTTCCACGACCCGGACGGAGCGCACTACCTCACCTATCCCGATCCCGTCGACTTCGTGGCGGGAGGTGGTCCCGCGGCGCTGACCGAGGCCCTGGCCGAGCGCAGCGCCGCGGCACCGCTGGCGCTGCACGTGCAACCGCCCGGCAGCCCGCCGGCATGCCGCACCCCGGACCGCCGCAAGGCCGAGCCCTACCTCTCGCGGCTCGACCGCGAGATGGTGCTGGTCAGCCGCCTTTTCCAACAGCCTCCGCCCCCTGTGCAGCGCCTTCACTGGGGCGGTGATGTCGCCGCCGGCCTGTCGCTGGGCCAGATGGGCGACCTCTTCGATCGCCTCGACGCCCGCTTCGGGCTTTCCGGCGCCCGGGAGCGCGACTTCAGCGTCGAGATCTCCCCCCGAGAAGCGGACGTCTTCACCCTGCGTCATCTCCAGGCACTGGGCTTCAACCGCCTGAGCCTGGGCGTCCAGGAGCTCGACCTGCGCGTCCAGAAGGCGATCGGCCGGGTCCAGCCCCGGGTGCTGACCGAATCCCTGGTAGATGAAGCCGAACGCCTCGGCTTCCACTCCCTCAACCTGGACCTGGTGGTGGGCCTGCCGCTGCAGACCCCGGCGAGTTTCGCCGAGACCCTCGACCAGGTGATGGCGATGGCACCGGCGCGCATCACCCTGCACCGCTACGCTCGACTGCCGCCGCACTCCCGGCCCCGACGCGCGGTCCGCGCCGAAGACCTCCCCGACGCCGCCACGCGGCTGGCCATCCTGGACAACGGCCGGGAGCAGTTGATCGGCGCCGGCTATGTGCCTATCGGACTCGACCACTTCGCCCGCCCCGGCGACAGCCTGGCGCTGGCTCTGGGGGAAGGCCGCCTGGCCCGCGACCTCCAGGGCTATACTCCCCACCCCCGCTGCGACCAGATCGGCCTGGGCGTAGCCGCCATCAGCCGGGTCGGCGACACTTGCGTGCGCAACGTCGAGTCGCTGGCCGACTACGCGGCCGCCCTGGATGCCAGCCGCCTGGCCTGTGCCGGCGGGATCCGTCTGGGCTCGGCCGATCGCCTGCGCCGGGACGCCATCGAGGCGCTCGCCTGTCGCCGTGAACTCGACCTGGCCGCGCTCTCCAGGGCCCACGGGCGCGACGCCACCCGGGTCCTGGCCGATGCCCTGGCGAGGCTGAAGCCGCTCTGCCAGGGCGGCCTGCTGGAGCGCCACGGCGCGTGTCTGAGCGTCACCCCCGACGGGGTCCGGCACCTCGCGCATCTGCTGGCCGCCTTCACCCCCGGGGGCACTTCCTTCTCCTGAGCCACCGGCCAGGGTCACCTACCCCCTTGGAGGTGGTTTGCCCTGCCCGAGGAATCCTCCATAATGGATGCCATTCGCACCATCAAGGAGAGGGACACCATGTCTGATAGCCCGAGTGGACGCCGGCGCTCTTTACTGAACGAGACTCGCTGCCAGACCTGCAGCCTGAGCTCGCTCTGCCTGCCGCTGGCCCTCGAGGTTCAGGACATGGACCAGTTCGACGCCATCATCCGCCGGCGTTCGCCCCTCAAGAAGGGCGAGGCCCTGTTCCGCCAGGACAGCCCCTTCACCAGCGTCTATGCGGTGCGGTCGGGCAGCCTCAAGCAGGTGAGTACCGAGGGCAGCGGTGACGACCAGCTCACCAACTTCTATCTGCCCAGCGAGCTGGTGGGCCTGGACGGCATCGACGAGGAACACTATCCCGGCACCGTGGTGGCCCTGGAGACCACCACCGTCTGCGAGATCCCCTTCGATCGACTCGATCAGCTATCGGAGTCCCTGCCCGAGCTGCGCGGCCAGCTCTATCGCAGCATGAGCAAGGAGCTGCGCGACGATCGACGCATGATGCGCCTGCTCTCGCGCAAGACCGCCGACCAGCGCCTGGCCAGTTTCTTCATCAGCCTCTCGGACCGCTTCCGCCGGCGCGGCTACTCACCCTTCAGCTTCCGCCTCTCCATGTCCCGGGCGGATATCGGCAACTATCTGGGCCTGGCCGTGGAGACCGTCAGCCGCATCCTGGGCCGCTTCCAGAGCCAGGGGCTGGTGGAGGTCTCGGGCCGCGAGGTGCATATCCTGGATCTCGACTCGCTGATTCAGGTCGCCGAGGAGGAAGACGCGCGCTGAGGCGCTGCGCGCCAGCTGGAAGCTGGAAGCTGGAAGCTGGAAGCTGGAAGCTGGAAGCTGGAAGCTGGAAGCTGGAAGCTGGAAGCTGGTC
>PUOM01000209.1 GCA_003552795.1 Halomonas sp.
ATCCTACCGCCGAGGCCCGCGAGCACCGCCTGCCGGTGGAAAACTGGCTGGTACGCCAGGATCCGCCTCAGCCGCTGCCGAGTCTCGGCGTGACCCCCTGGCGTCCACCCTTCCCGGCGGTGCTGGGTCAGCTGCTGCCCGGCGAGGCCGCCGACGCTGCCGGCCTGGAGGCCGGCGACGAGATACTGGCGGTGGACGGCACCCCGGTCGACGACTGGATGCACTTCGTCGATATCGTGAGGGCGAGCCCGGGGGAGACGCTGAATCTCGAGGTGGAGCGCTCCGGCGAGCGCCTCGACCTCGCCATCACGCCGGGCGGCAACGAGCTGGAAGAGGGCGTGACCATCGGCTATATCGGCGCCGGGGTGGCCGAGGTGGAGTGGCCCGAGGAGTATCTTCGCGAGATCCGCTACGGCCCGGTGGCGGCGGTGGGCCAGGCGGTGTCGCGCACCGGCGAGATGACCCTGCTGACTCTGGATGCCATCCGCAAGATGCTGGTGGGGCTGATCTCGCCATCGAATCTCTCGGGGCCGATCACCATCGCCCAGATATCGGGCGACTCGGCCCGGGCCGGGCTGGAGAGCTTCGTGAGTTTCCTGGCCTATCTCTCCATCAGCCTGGCGGTGCTCAACCTGCTGCCGATCCCGGTGCTCGACGGCGGCCATCTGCTCTACTACTTCATGGAGGTGGTGCGCGGGCGCCCGGTTTCCGAGCAGGCCCAGGCGATCGGGCTGCGCATCGGCCTGGCGCTGGTGGGCACCCTGATGCTGATGGCGATCTATTTCGATCTGATGCGGCTCTGGTAGGCGCCCCTTCGCCTTGTCAGCGAGCCGCACAAGTGTATAAGGTGCCTGTCTGGACAGGTTTGGCAGATCAACGCGAGCGAATCGACTGCATGAGAATCAAGACCATCGGACTGGCGGCACTGCTGCTCGTCGGGGCCGGGACGGCCCAGGCCCAACCCTTCGAGGTTTCGGACATTCGTGTGGAAGGCCTGCAGCGAGTCTCCGCCGCCTCCGTCTTCAACGCCTTTCCTGTCAGCGCCAGCGACCGCGTCGATGACCGTGAACTGGCCGACGCCACCCGCAGCCTGTTCGCCACCGGCATGTTCGAGGATATCAGTCTCGCCCGCGACGGCGATGTGCTGATCATCCAGGTGGTGGAGCGCCCCACCATCAGCCGCCTCAACATCAGCGGCAATCGTCAGATCGGCGACGACGAACTGCGTCAGGGCCTCAGCCAGGCCGGTCTGGCCGAGGGCGAGGTGCTGCAGCTCTCCACCCTGGAGGAGATTCAGCGCGAGCTGGAGGGCGTCTACCAGGGGCAGGGTCGCTACAGCGCCACCATCGAGACCAGCGTGCGCGAGGTCGACGAGGGCCGCGTGCAGGTCGACGTTGAGATCAACGAGGGCGCCGTGGCCCGCATCCGCCAGATCAATCTCGTCGGCAACCAGGCCTTCGACGATGACACCCTGCGCGACGTCTTCGAGCTCAATGACCGCCCCGGGCGCCTCTTCGGCTGGTTTTCCCGGGACGAGTATTCCCGGGAGGCGCTGGCCGGCGACCTGGAGCGCCTGCGCTCCTTCTACCTCGATCGGGGCTATGTCAATTTCAACGTGGAGTCGACCCAGGTCTCCATCAGCCCCGACAAGTCGCAGATATTCATTACCGTCAACGTCGACGAGGGCAGTCAGTATCGCCTGGGCGACGTACGCTTCGTGGGCGACCTGCAGATAAGCGAGAACGAGGCCCGGGAGCTGCTCGAGGTCTCCTCCGGCGACGTCTTCTCGCGCAGCGACGTGAACGCCTCCGCGGAGGCGCTGCGGGCGCGCCTGGGCGCCGAGGGCTTCGCCTTCGCCAACGTCGACGGCATTCCCGAGGTGTCCGCCGATGGCGAGACCGTCGACCTCGCCTTCCGGGTCGACGCTGGACGCCGCGCCTACGTGCGCCGCATCGAGTTCATCGGCAACACCACCACCCAGGACGAGGTGCTGCGTCGCGAGATGATCCAGCTCGAAGGCGCGCCGGCCTCGACCCAGTCGATCAGCCAGTCGCGTCAGCGTCTGGAGCGCCTGGGGTTCTTCCGCCAGGTCGACGTGGAGACCCAGCCGGTGGCCGGCGAGCCGGACAAGCTCGACGTCACCTACACCGTGGAGGAGCAGCCCTCGGGCTCCATATCGGCCAGCGTCGGCTTTTCCCAGAGCGCCGGGGTGATCTACGGCCTGGGCCTCTCCCAGACCAACTTCCTGGGCACCGGTAACCGAGTGAACCTCGGCGCCCAGCGCAGCGACACCTTCACCAGCGTCAACTTCGGCTTCACCGACCCCTACTGGACCCTCGACGGTATTTCTCGCGGCTACAACCTCTACTATCGCGAGACCGACTACGAAGACTCGGATATCTCCACCTACTCCACCGACGCCTACGGTGCCGGGATCAACTTCGGCTATCCGATCAACGAGATCACCCGCCTCAACTTCGGCGCCGCGGTGGAGGACCTGACGGTCAAGACCTATCGCGATACCGCCCAGGAGATCCGGCAGTACGTGGAGGATCAGGGTGAAGGTGCCCAGAGCGTGAAGCTGACCGCCAGCTGGACCCGCAACAACCTCAATCGCGGCATCATGCCCACCGCCGGCAACTATCAGCGCCTGTCGCTGGAGACCGCGGTGCCCGGCAGCGACGCCGAGTATTACAAGCTGCGCGCCCAGGCCCGCCAGCTCTTCCCGCTCAACGACAATCACGACTGGGCGCTGAAGTTCAGCGGCGAGGTGGGCTACGCCGATGTGGTCGGCAGCGACCCCTATCCCTTCTACGAGAACTTCTATGCCGGTGGTCTCGGCTCGGTGCGAGGCTTTACCGCCAACACCCTGGGGCAGCCCACCACGCCGCCGGAAAGCGGCGGGCGCGATCGCACCCTGGGGGGCAACGTGCTGATGCAGGGCAGCGCCGAGCTGCTCTTTCCGCTGCCCTTCATCGAGGATCGCCGCTCCGTGCAGACCTCGCTGTTTCTGGATGCGGGCAACACCTTCCTCACCGACTGCTATGCCACCGAGACGGGCACCTCGAACTGCAGCTCCGGGGTGGATCTCGGGGACCTGCGCTACAGTGTCGGCGTGGGTCTCTCCTGGCTGACGCCGGTGGGTCCGCTGACCTTCAGCGTTGCCGAGCCGATCAATGACGAGAGCGGCGACGATACCCAGTTCTTCCAGTTCTCGCTGGGTCAGACCTTCTGAAGACGGTCAGCCCCACCCAACAGGCCGGTCGCCACGAGGCGGTTCGCCCAGGAGTTCGAAATGCGTAGATTGACCGCCGCTCTGAGTCTCGCGCTGCTGGCCGCGCTGACGCTTCCCGCCCAGGCGGCCGACGTCGCCGTGCTGGACTGGCGCCAGGCGCTGATGCAGACCGATGCTGCTCAGCGCTCCATGAGCGAGCTGGAGAGCCGCATCGGCAGCCAGCAGCGTCAGGCAGAGGCTCTCGAGCAGGAGCTATCCCGGCTTCAGCAGCGCGCCGACAGCCTCTCCGACAGCGAGCGCCAGGAGGCCAATCGCAAGGTGGGCGAGCTCAACCGGCTGGCCAACGACATCATGCAGACCCAGCAGCAGTCCGAGCAGGAGTTCCTGCAGCGGGCCGAGTCGCGCCTCGAGCAGGCCGTGGAGCAGGTGATCGCTAGCCACGGCATTGATGTCCTCGTCGAGCCCCAGGGCGTGCTGCATTCCAGCCGGGACCTGCCCGACCTGACCGGCGAAGTGACCCAGATACTCAACTCCCTGTTCTGAGCCGGCACCAGCGGACCCAAGCCATGACGCGACGCGACACCCCGACTTTTACCCTTGCCGATATCGCCAAGCACCTGGGCGCCAGTCTGATCGGCGACCCCGATCGCCGCGTCAGCGGGCTGGCCACGCTCAAGGAGGCCGGTCCGGACCAGGTGGCCTTCCTGGCCAACCGCGCCTATCTCAAGGACCTGGCCGGCACACGAGCCGCGGCGGTGCTGCTGCATCCGCAGCACGGCGAGGCCTGCCCGGCCGCCCGGCTGGAGCTCGACAATCCCTATCTGGGCTATGCGGCGCTGTCGCGGCTCTTCGACCCCCTGGCGGGGCGCGAGCCCGCCGGCGTGCACCCCTCGGCGGTGGTAGCCCCCAGTGTCACTCTGGGCGAGGGAGTAGAGGTAGGCGCCAATGCCGTGATCGAGGACGGTGTGATCCTGGGCGATGAAGTGAGCGTGGGGCCCGGCACGGTGATCGGCGCCGATGCGGTGATCGGGGCGGGCTCGCGACTCCATGCCAACGTCACCGTCTGCCACGGGGTGGTGGTCGGCGCGCGGGTTATCCTGCACAGTGGCTGTGTGATCGGCGGCGACGGCTTCGGCTTCGCCCACGACGGGGCGCGCTGGCACAAGATCGCCCAGCTCGGCGGCGTGGTGCTGGGCGACGACGTCGAGGTGGGCAGCTGCTCGAGCATCGATCGCGGCGCCCTGGGCGACACCCTGATCGGCAACGACGTGAAGATCGACTGCCAGGTGCAGATCGCCCACAACGTGAAGATCGGCGACCACAGCGCCCTGGCCGGCTGCGTGGGCATCGCCGGCTCCACCACGGTCGGTCGGCACTGCATGCTGGGCGGCGGCGTGGGGCTCTCCGGCCACCTGACCATCAGCGACGGTGTCCAGGTGACCGGCATGAGCCTGGTCACCAACTCGATCAGCGAGCCGGGGGTCTACTCGTCCGGCACCGGCGCCATGCGTAACGCCCAGTGGCGCAAGAATGCGGTACGTTTCAAGCAGCTCGACGACATCGCCAAGCGCCTCTCGCGCCTCGAGAAGAGGCGCGATGGTTGAGGGTGGCGCCCGGGGCGCTATAATCC
>PUOM01000099.1 GCA_003552795.1 Halomonas sp.
CGATCGATCGCCGCCCGGTATCACCGCACCCCGATCAGGGCGTGGAATCCTCCTCGTCCGCCCCTTCCCGCTTCACCGGAAGCAGGACCTGACGGTCCACGCCCAGCATCAACGCCGCGGTGGCCGCGATGAAGATCGAGGAGTAGGTCCCCACCAGCACACCGATGATCAGGGCGATCGAGAAGTAGTGGATCATGTCCCCGCCCAGCAGCAGCAGCGCCGTCAGCACCAGCAGGGTGGTACCGGACGTCGCCAGCGTGCGCGACAGGGTCAGGTTGATCGCTTCGTTGAAGATCGCCGGCATGTCGTCGATGCGCGACTTGCGGATCGTCTCGCGGATTCGGTCGTAGACCACGATGGTGTCATTGAGCGAATAGCCGATCACCGCCAGCAGGGCGGCCAGCACGGTGAGGTCGAAGTCGAGCTGGAACAGCGAGAAGATGCCGACCACGATGGTCACGTCGTGCATCAGCGCCAGCAGGGCGCCGATGGCGAACTTGTACTGGAAGCGAAACGCCACGTAGAGCATCACGATGCCCAGCGCCACCAGCAGGCCGAGGCCCGACTGGTCGCGCAGCTGCTCGCCCACCTGGGCGCCGACGAACTCGGCGCGCACCAGCTCGACGCTGTCCCCGTCGGAGCGCAGCAGCTCCACCACGCGGTCGCCCACCTCGGGGTCGAAGGCCTGCTGCAGGCGGACCAGCACCTCGTTGGAGGCGCCGAAGGTCTGCACCGAGACGTCGCGGAACTCGGCAGCCTCCAGGGTCTGGCGCACGGCCTCCAGGGAGGGCGCCACGGCGTAGCGCACCTCCACCAGGGTGCCGCCGGTGAAGTCCAGCCCCAGGTTGAGCTGCTGGAACAGCAGCGAGACGATCGACGTCAGGATCAGCGCCGCCGAGATCGCGAAGGCGATCTTGCGCTTGCCCATGAAGTCGAACTGTCGATTGATCAGGGTTTTCATGAGCACCTCTTATATCCAGAGCTTCTTGACCGGCTTGCCGCCGTAGACGAGGTTCACCATGGCGCGGGTCACCAGCAGGGCGGTGAACAGCGAGGTGATGATCCCCAGCGACAGGGTCACGGCGAAGCCCTTGACCGGGCCGGTGCCGATCGAGAACAGGATCACCGCCACCAGCAGGGTGGTGATATTGGCATCGACGATGGAGGTGAAGGCGCGCTCGTAGCCGGCGTGAATCGCCTGCTGTATCGAGAGTCCGCTGCGCAGCTCCTCGCGTATTCGCTCGAAGATCAGCACGTTGGCGTCCACCGCCATCCCCAGGGTCAGCACGATGCCGGCAATGCCCGGCAGGGTCAGGGTGGCGCCGAGCAGCGACATGGCCGCCACCAGCAGGGTCAGGTTGAGGGCCAGGGCCACGTTGGCGATCACGCCGAACACCTTGTAGCGAACCAGCATGAAGAGCACCACCAGCAGCAGGCCGATCTGCACCGACATCACGCCGCGCTGGATGTTCTCGGCCCCCAGGCTCGGGCCGATGGTGCGTTCCTGCACGAAGTAGATCGGTGCGGCCAGCGAGCCCGAGCGCAGCAGCAGGGCGAGCTCCGCCGCCTCGGTGGGCGAGTCGAGCCCGGTGATGCGGAAGCTGTTGCCCAGGGCGCTCTGGATGGTGGCCAGGCTGATCAGGCCGCGCTCGGTGTAGGGCTCGCGGACAATCTCTTCTTCGCCGTCGACCATCTCGACCCTGTCGCGGGTCTTGTGCTCGATGAACAGCACCGCCATGTTTCGGCCGATGTTGGTGCGGGTGGCGCGGTTCATCAGGGTGCCGCCGGTGCCGTCCAGGTTGATGTTGACCTGGGGGCGGCCGTTCTCGTCGAAGCTGCGGCTGGCGCTGGAGACGCTGTCGCCGGTGATGATGACGTCGCGCATCAGGTCGGCGGTGCGCGACTCGTCGTTGCGGAAAGAGAAGGTCTCGGTCTCGTTGTCCGGGGTGTCCGGACGCGCCTCGAGGCGGAACTCCAGGTTGGCGGTGGCGCCCACCACCCGCTTGGCGGCCACGGTGTCCTGCACGCCGGGCAGCTCTACCACGATGCGATCGGGGCCCTGGCGCTGGACCATGGGCTCGGCGACGCCCAGCTCATCGACCCGGTTGCGCAGGGTGGTGAGGTTCTGGTTGACCGCGTAGTCCTGGATCTCGTTGACCGCCTGGTCGGTGAGGGTCATGGCCAGCGCGGCGCCTCGGCCGTCGCCGATGTTCTCGTAATCGAAGTCGCGGAATTCGCGGCTGATCAGGCGTCGGGCCGCGTCGCGATCCTCCTCGTTGGTGAAGGTCAGCGTGAGGGTGCGCTCCTCGATGTCGGTGCTGCGGTAGCGGATACGCTCACCGCGCAGCTGCTCGCGCATGGCGCTGGCGTTGACCTCGAGACGCTGGGTCACCGCGGCATCCATGTCCACTTCGAGCAGGAAGTGCACGCCGCCGCGCAGGTCGAGGCCCAGGGTCATGGGGGAAGCGGAGAGCGACTGTAGCCAGGCCGGGGTGGATTCGGCAAGGTTGAGCGCCACCACGAAGTCGTCGTCAAGCATGGCGGCGATACGATCGCGGGCCTTGAGCTGTTCGTCGGGATCGGCGAGGCGGATCAGCACGCTGCTCGCGTCGCGCTCGACGGCCCTGGTGCTGATGCCGGCGTCGCTCAGCGCACGCTGGATGCGCTCCAGCTCGTCTTCGTCGATGGTGGTTTCGCCGTCGGCGCTGCTGATCTGCACTGCCGGATCTTCGGGGTAGAGATTGGGCAGCGAGTAGACCAGGCCGGCAGCGAGGACGATCAGTATCAGCAGATACTTCCACAAGGGGTAACGGTTGAGCATGGGAGCCCTGCCCTCAGGTTGCGGACATCAGGGAATTGACGTGGAGACGCCACGATCGCCGCAGGGTTCCTGCAGCGATCGAAAATGGCCCCGCATGAGCGGGGCCGGAAGGACGCGGCTCAGATGGACTTGAGGGTGCCCTTGGGCAGCACCGCGGCCACGGCGTTCTTCTGCACGTTGATCTGGGTGCCTTCAGCGATCTCCATGGTCAGGAACTCGCTGTCGTCGCTCACCTTGGTGATACGGCCCAGCACGCCGCCGCCGATGACGATCTCGTCACCCTTGGAGAGGCTGCTGATCAGCTGCTTGTGCTGCTTGGCCCGCTTGGCCTGGGGGCGCCACAGCAGGAAGTAGAAGATCAGCACGAAGCCGAGCAGCATGACGATCTGGGCCATGCCGCTGCCGGCAGCGGCATCCTGGGCGTAAACCGGAGCGATGAAGAAATCCAGCATGGGTGGGTGTCTCCTGGTTGGGATGAATAGTTGGGATGGGTAACGGTGAACGCCCCGGCGGGGGCAGTCTCGTGCGGTGCCGGCCGCCAGGGGGCCGGCACCGCACGGTATCAATTCGGAGCGGGAGGCACCGGCAGGCCGCGCCGTGCGTAGAAGCCTTCCACGAAGTTGGCCAATGTACCCGCTTCGATGGCACCGCGCAAACCGGCCATCAGGCGCTGATAGTGGCGAAGATTGTGGATGGTGTTGAGCATGGAACCGAGCATCTCGCCGCAGCGATCCAGGTGGTGCAGGTAGGCCCGCGAAAAGTGCCGGCAGGTGTAGCAGTCGCAGTCGTCTTCCAGCGGGCGGGTGTCATGGCGGTGCTTGGCGTTGCGGATCTTGACCGTGCCTTCGGCGGTGAAGAGGTGGCCGTTGCGGGCATTGCGGGTCGGCATCACGCAGTCGAACATGTCGACGCCGCGGCGCACCCCCTCCACCAGGTCCTCGGGCTTGCCCACGCCCATCAGGTAGCGGGGCTTGTCATCCGGCATCCAGGCGGGCAGGTAGTCCAGGGTGCGGATCATCTCCTCCTTGGGCTCGCCCACCGAGAGGCCGCCGATGGCCAGGCCGTCGAAGCCGATGTCGAGCAGGCCCTTGAGCGACTGCTCGCGCAGCTCGGGGTACATGCCGCCCTGGATGATGCCGAAGAGCGCCGAGGGCGACTCGCCGTGGGCCTCCCGGGAGCGCCTGGCCCAGCGCAGGGAGCGCTCCATGGAGAGCGCAGCCTCCTTCTCGGTGGCCGGGTAGGGGGTGCACTCGTCGAAGATCATCACCACGTCGGAGCCCAGCGAGCGCTGCACCGCCATGGACTCCTCGGGGCCCATGAACACCTTGGCGCCGTCCACCGGCGAGCGGAAGTGCACGCCCTGCTCGGTGATCTTGCGCATGGCGCCGAGCGAGAAGACCTGGAAGCCGCCGGAGTCGGTGAGAATCGGTTTGTGCCACTGGGCGAAGTCGTGCAGGTCGCCGTGGCCCTCGATCACCTCCATGCCCGGACGCAGCCAGAGGTGGAAGGTGTTGCCGAGGATGATTTCGGCGCCGATCTCCTCCACGGAGGCCGGGGTCATTCCCTTGACGGTGCCGTAGGTGCCCACCGGCATGAAGGCCGGCGTTTCGACCGTTCCCCGGGGAAAGGTCAGTCTGCCACGGCGGGCCCGGCCATCGGTGGCCAGGCGCTCGAAGGACATGAAGCAGTCGTTACGCATGAGAGTCTCGGATCAGGAAGGCTGGCGGGTCAGGAACATCGCATCGCCATAGCTGAAGAAGGCGTAGCGCCGGGCCACCGCCTCGTGGTAGGCCGCCAGGGTGGTGTCGTAGCCGGCGAAGGAGGCCACCAGCATCAGCAGGGTGGACTCCGGCAGGTGGAAGTTGGTGATCAGGGCGTCCACGCAGCGCCACTCGTAGCCCGGGTAGATGAAGATGTCGGTCTCGCCGCGGTAGGGGGCGATCTCGCCGGAGGCGCTCTTCATGCAGGCGCTCTCCAGGCAGCGCACGCTGGTGGTGCCCACGGCGATCACCCGGCGGCCGGCGGCGCGGGCAGCCTGCACTTTGGCGCAGACCTCCTCGTCCACCTCCAGCCACTCGCTGTGCATGACGTGCTCGCGGATATCGTCCACGCGCACCGGCTGGAAGGTGCCGGCGCCCACGTGCAGGGTGACGAAGGCGCGCTCCACCCCCTTCGCGGCAAGCGCCTCGAGCAGCGGTTCGTCGAAGTGCAGCCCTGCGGTGGGCGCGGCCACCGCGCCGGCGCGGCGGGCATAGACGGTCTGGTAGCGCTCGCGGTCGGTACTCTCGTCCTCGCGGTCGATATAGGGCGGCAGCGGCATATGGCCGTGCTGCTCCAGAAGCTGGATCAGCGGCGTATCGCCGAGGAAGCGCAGCTCGAACAGGGCGTCCCGGCGCCCCTCCACCACGGCGCGGATGCCGCCCTCGAACTCCAGCTCGGTGCCGGGTTTGGGCGACTTGCTCGAGCGCAGATGGGCCAGGCCGCGGTGGGCGTCCAGGGGGCGCTCCAGCAGCATCTCCACGCGGCCGCCGCTGGCCTTGTGGCCGTGCAGGCGGGCGGGGATCACTCGGGTGTCGTTGAAGACCAGCAGGTCGCCGGGCTCGAGCAGCTCGAGGAGATCCGGGAAGCGGCGGTGGGCCAGCTCGCCGCTGACGCCGTCGACGCAGAGCAGCCGGCAGTCGCTGCGCTGCTCGGAGGGGTAGCGGGCGATCAGCTCGTCGGGAAGCTCGAAATGGAAGTCGGCGCGCTGCATAGGCGGTATCGGAATCCGGTGTCTTGGCAAGCCGCCTAGGATACCGCCTTGGCCTCTTGAAGTCAGGGCCCCGATTGACCAGCCGCCGGGCCCACGTATAATGCCTTTCGCGTTGCCGGCGTGGCGGAATTGGTAGACGCAGCGGATTCAAAATCCGCCGGGCGCAAGCCCTTGTCGGTTCGAGTCCGACCGCCGGTACCATCTTCAACACCTGCCTTCCCCAGACATTGATCCAGCTTCCTCGATGCGGCTTTCTGGCTGCTGTGCCCCCGCTGATAGCGCTCGCACTGCCTTACCGCTGATGCCCCATTGCCCCCGCCAATTCTGGCCTGACCTCTCAAGGCCGCGCATCGTCAGGTCGCCCTGCGCGTGCTGACTCGCCCCAACCGCCAGGCCGCTGGCAAGGCCGACGAGCCGCTGGTGCGAGCCACCCCGGAGGCGACGGATCAGTGAGTCGCCGCCTCCCGTAGCTGCAGCCGCAGGGTGTCGTCGCTGATGTCCAGCCCGTGCAGGGAGAGCCGGGAGCCATCCCGGGCCGGGCTCATCACCGGGAGCCGCAGGGTGCGGCCATCGGCGGCGACCCAGTCCTCGACGACCTCGGGGGCGAAGCGGGCCAGCAAGCCGAGGGCGGTATTGGCCGGTAGCGGTATGCGCCCGATCCGGGCGCTGTCCACCCGGGCCAGCAGCTGGGTGTCTGCCGCTTCCAGCTCCACGGCCAGGTGAAGCGCCAGGGTAGCGCCGTCCAGGCGGCCGGGTACCATCGGCATCCGGGCGGAGAGGGGAAACTGCACATCGGTGAGCACCGAGCCGGGCTCGAGCCGCACCCGCGCGCGCAGCTCCTCCAGGGTGGCGGGCAGGGCGTAGTCGCTCTCTTCCTCGGCCCGCGCCTGGTCGATACCGGCTTGGATGCCGCGGGAGAGCATCTGGTTGATCTCCAGTTCACTCAGCTCGATCTCCAGGCCATCGCCGGTGCCCCGCTCCATGGCGCTGGTCAGCCGCTCCTCGACGGCAGCCACCCGTTCCGGGTCGGGGGCCACCATCTGCCAGTCGGTGTCGCTACCGCTGACCAGGGTGGGCAGGAGCAGCCAGATGCCGCCGAGCAGCAGCATCGGCGACAGCAGGATAACCAGCAGGACGAACAGGCAGCCGCAGCCGCCCCGGGATGTCTGGGCGGTGCCCTGGGGCTGCCCGGCGCTGTGGGGCGGCTGGGCATCGGTCACGGCTGGTGATCGTCCGGGTTCCGGCTGCGTGCACCCGGGGTGGGCCGGGGCGGTTCATCCAGCGAGTCGGACCCCGGCGTCCGGTGCTGGCTCTGGTGCCGTTGAGGTCGGTGTCGTCCGCCCCGGCCGTGGGGGTTGACGTTCCCGCGGCCGCCGCCGGTAAACATGCGATAGAGCCGCATCAGGCGGCGCATGCGCAGCAGGGTGAAGAGCAGTCGCATCATGGTGTCGTGCCTCCTGCAGTGGGGGCCAAGGGGGCGCGCGCCCTGGTGTCCCATCGGGCACTCCCTGACCATACACCCGTGAGCCTCGCCCAGATTGTCGGCATCCTCAAGGGTCGGCTCGCCGCGCCGGGCGCAGCGGGGTATCGTGGTTAGCGAATACCATGTCCCTGCTAATGGAGTCACCATGAGCGATCACGCCTACGTTCCGCCCCGGGTCTGGCAATGGGAGGAGCCCAGCGGCGGCACCTTCGCCAGCATCAATCGGCCCGTGGCCGGCCCCACCCACGACAAGGCGCTGCCGGTGGGCAGGCACCCGCTGCAGCTCTACTCCCTGGCCACGCCCAACGGGGTCAAGGTCACGGTGATGCTGGAGGAGCTGCTGGCGCTGGGGCATGCCGGCGCCGAGTATGACGCCTGGCTGATCCGCATCGGCGACGGCGACCAGTTCGGCAGCGGCTTCGTCGAGGTGAACCCCAACTCCAAGATCCCGGCGCTGATGGACCACTCCGTCAGCCCGCCCCAGCGGGTCTTCGAGTCCGGCGCCATCCTGCTCTATCTGGCCGAGAAGTTCGGCGAGTTTCTGCCCGGCGGTCACGCCGAGCGCACCGAGACCCTCAGCTGGCTCTTCTGGCAGATGGGCAGCGCCCCCTATCTGGGCGGCGGCTTCGGCCATTTCTACGCCTATGCGCCGGAGAAGCTCGAGTACCCCATCAACCGCTTCGCCATGGAGGCCAAGCGTCAGCTCGACGTGCTGGACCGTCGCCTGGCCGAGTCGCGCTTTCTGGGCGGAGAGGCCTACACCATCGCCGATATCGCCAACTGGCCCTGGTACGGTCAGCTGGCACTGGGGCGGCTCTACGAGGCGGGGGAGTTTCTGCAGGTGCAGGAGTATCAGCACCTGCAGCGCTGGGCAAGGGAGATCGATGAGCGGCCGGCGGTGACGCGCGGGCGCATGGTCAACCGCACCTTCGGCGAGCCCGAGACGCAGCTGCACGAACGCCACGCCGCCGGCGACTTCGATACCCGCACCCAGGACCGGCTCGATGCCGATCGCTGAGGGGTCGGCACTCCCGGGGCGTGCCGCGCTCTGCCCCGGCTGCGGAACTGTCCCGCCGGGTGGCAGTCTCGAGAAGGCCTGCCTTTCAAGAATTGCTACTCAGGAGAGTGCTGCATGAGCGCCAGTGATGCTTCCTCGCCGTCCGACACGACCCCTCGTCGCCACCATCGTCCCAAGGGATTCTCAGACTGGTTCGCCTACCGGCTGGTGCGTTTCATGCGTTTCTTCGCCGATCTGTTCTTTGCCGGACGCTACGGTCACCGCGCCGTGGTGCTGGAGACCGTGGCGGCCGTGCCGGGCATGGTCGGCGGCACCCTGCAGCACCTGCACGCGCTGCGGCGCATGAAGGACGACGATGGCTGGATTCGCACCCTGCTCGACGAGGCCGAGAACGAGCGCATGCACCTCATGACCTTCGTTGAGGTGGCGCGGCCCTCCTGGCTGGAGCGCGCGCTGATCGTGCTGGCCCAGGGAGCCTTCTACAACCTGTTCTTCCTGCTCTACCTCTGCTCGAGCAAGACGGCCCATCGGGTGGTGGGCTATCTCGAGGAGGAGGCGGTGGTCAGCTACACCGAGTATCTCGAGGGCATCGACAGCGGCAAGTACGAGAACATCCCGGCACCGCAGATCGCCATCGACTACTGGAAGCTGCCGGCGGATGCCCGCCTGCGCGAGGTGGTCGAGGCGGTTCGGGCCGACGAGGCCGAGCATCGCGACGTCAATCACGATTTCGCCGACCAGATTGCCGGTGGGCGCTGAGCGCCGTTCGCTCAGTTGATGGCGGTGATGACCACCGGTGCCACGCCACGGTTGAGCATGCCCAGCTCGCGGGCGGCGCGTTTGGAGAGATCGATGACGCGCCCCTGCACGAAGGGGCCACGATCATTGATCACCACGGTGACTTCGCGCCCGGTGTCGGGGCGTTTCACTACCACCTCGGTGCCGAAGGGCAGATCGGGGTGTGCGGCGGTCAGCTGGTTCTGGTCGAAGGGCTCACCGCTGGCGGTGGTCTGGCCATGAAATCTGTCGTGATAGAAGGAGGCGATGCCTTCCTGGGTCTCGATTTCTTGGGCCAGGGCTGCCTGGGTACCGAGGGTCAACGCGCCTGACAGGCAGCAGGCAAGGAACAGCTTCGATCGGGTTCCCATAGGGTTACCTCAGGATTCTCGGGGTGCGAGTCGCAGCATGCTGCGATGCAATAAGGTCCCGCAAGGCTTGCATGGTAACCGCCTCCGGGGTAGGCGGCAACCCTTGCTGGAAGATCGGCGACGATCGATGCAAGTGGGCGATAATCATCTAATGAAGCGCCGCCACTCACCCCGATACCGTCAGGCGGGCGCCGGCGATGATGCCGGCGGCGCCATACCGCCAGGGACGATTGTGCAGGCCGTGGCCCACCGGCAGTCCGTGGTAGAGCGGCAGCCCCAGGGGGGCAAGCGTCTCGGCGACGATCGCTTCCAGCGGCGTATCGTCAAAGGGGCGGCACGCCTCGAAGGTGCCCAGGCAGACGGCGGCGGCCTCATCCAGGGCACCCGCCTGAACCAGCTGCCAGAGGGCTCGCTCCAGCCGGTAGTAGGGTTCGCCCACATCCTCGAGGATCACCAGCGCTCCGCGCGGCGCGCGAAAGGCCAGCGGCGTGCCCGCCAGGCTGGCCAGGGTGGTCAGGTTGCCGCCGACCAGCGGGCCTTCCAGCCGGGCCGGAGCCTCACCCCAGGCGGCCAGCGGGTAGTCGAGGTGCGTGTCCCCGCGGATCAGGGCGAGGGTCTCTTCCAGCTGATCGCGCACGAGGAGGTGTGCTTCTCCCGTGGTATCGAGCAGCTGGCCGGCGGCCTTGACCACCGGCCCGTGGATCGCCGGCAGGCCCTGCAAGTGGCACTGCTGAAGCAGCGCGGTGAGGTCGGAGTAGCCGACCAGCGGCTTGGGTCGACGCGCCAGCAGCGCCCAGTCGATGCCAGCCGCCAGCTGGGCGCAGCCGAAGCCGCCGCGAACCGCCCACACCGCCTGGGTGTCGGGGTCGGCGTAGGCGGCGTGGAGCTGCTCCAGCCGCCACCGGCGATCGCCCGCCAGATAGCGAGCGCGCTGCTGCAGCGGGGCCGGCCGCTGCACCGTCACGCCGAGGGACTCGAGGCCGCGGACTCCCTGGTCGACGGCCTCTTCCGGGGTAAAGGAGGAGGGAGCAATCAGGCTGATGGCAAGCGGCATGGCGTCACGACCCGGTGGCGAGCAAAGGACCAAGGATGGCATGCCGCGCCGCCGGGCGCATCTCGTCCCCCGGAACGAAGACGCCCCGTCCGGTAGGCCGGACGGGGCGTGGGGATGGCACGCGGCTGCGACGGCGCGTGTCAGTGCCGGGGCATTTCCTCTTCCTCGAACAGCTCCGCCTTGGCGTTGCGCATGACGTCTTCGCAGGCGGCCTGCTGGGCCAGCTGGGTGAGCAGGCTCTGGGTCAAGGCGAAGCCCTTGCCCAGGCAGGTGTTGACCTCTTCCTCGCTCACCGCGGGTGTGACGTCGCAGTCGATCTTCAGTGTCCTGCCGCCGCCGTCGAGACGGTCAGCGAACTCGCGCAGCTGCCAGGCGAGGCGTTCCTTCCAGCTGGCCGATTCTTCCACGCCTTCGTTTACGCTAAACGTGCACCGCCATTCAGGTTTGTAGACCTTCATGTGAACCTCCGTGCTGGCTTGGAATGAATGATCGATCGTGTATTCTGCTCCGTACTGAGGGTGTTGCGCCTTCAGCATACCGGTTTCGTGCCGCCGCTGCAGTCCGTGAGTGCCGGCAAGTCGTCCACACTGCCAGGAGAGCGCCGATGGCTAGCATCTTCACCCGTATCATGCAGGGAGAGATCCCGGGCCACTTCGTCCACGAGGACGACCACTGCGTGGTCATCATGACCATCCAGCCGATGAAGCCCGGCCACGTGCTGGTGATTCCCCGCGAGGAGGTGGACCACTGGGATGATCTGCCCGAGGCTCTCTATGTCCACCTGATGGGAGTCTCCCGGCGCATCGCCAAGGCGATCAAGCGCGCCTTTCCCTGTGAGCGGGTCGGCATGCTGGTGGTGGGCCTCGAAGTGCCCCATGTGCATATCCACCTCACCCCGCTCGACGAGATGAGCGATATCCAGGTCGTCGACCTGCCCATGGCCGACCAGGACGAGCTGGCGGCGGCCGCCGAGAAGCTGCGTGCGGTCCTGGGCTAGCCGTTCCCGGCCGAACGGGTCGGGAGGCTGCCGGGCAGAGAGCGGGGTGACGGGCCGGATGTGCCGTCTGTTGCGCGCTGGCCTGGCCGCGGGGGCACTGGCCCTGCTCGGCGGCTGCGCGGCCCTGGCGCCATCGCCGCCCGCCGACCAGAGCAACCTCTGCGAGATCTTCCGCGAGCAGCCGCGCTGGTATGACCATGCCAAGGCGTCCGAAGAGCGCTGGGGCACCCCCATCGCCACCCAGATGGCCATCATCCAGCAGGAGTCCTCCTTTCAGAGCCACGTGCGCCCGCCCCGCAAGCGCTATCTGGGCTTCATTCCCGGCCCCAGGCCCTCCTCGGCCCGGGGTTACGCCCAGGCCCTGGATCCGGTGTGGGGGGAGTATCGTGAGGAGGAGGGCGGCGCCCTGGCCCGGCGCAGTCACATGAAGCACGCCACCGACTTCATCGGCTGGTACAACGCGCGCAGTCGGCGCCAGGCCGGCATCTCGCTGAACAATCCGGAGCACCTCTACCTGGCCTACCACGAGGGGGCCGGCGGCTATCAGCGCGGCAGCTATCGTGGCAAGCCCGCCGTGCAGCGGGCGGCCCGCCAGGTGGCGGCCCGCGCCAGTCGCTATCAGGCTCAGCTGGCGAGCTGCGAGGAGGAGTTCCGGTGCCGGCGCTTCTATCAGTTCGGGCCCTTCTGCCGCTGAGCCCGCACGGCGTCACTCGAGTGACTTCCACCCCTCGTGGGCGCAGCTGCCGCAGCGATAGAAGGCCTCGAAGCCGCCATCGTCGCTCGCGCGGATCGACCCCTTCTGGAAGAGGAAGCTGCGCAGTGAGCAGACCGGGCAGCGCTCCACTTCGTCCCGCGGCGCCCTGGGCGGCTTGACGCCGGGCGGCGGCAGCGGGGCAGTGTCGCCGCCGAGAAGGCGCTCGAGTTCGCCGCTCAGCGTGCCCGCCAGGGCGCCGGCGCGTTCGCGGTGCTCGGGGGCAGCCAGGTCGGCCAGCTCGTCAATCCTGGCCTTGATCTCGGCCATCCGTGCGGTGGTGTCGGCCATCGAGGGTCTCCTGCGTGTCGGTAGGGCTGCCATGAGCATAACGTCCCGGCGTGGCCCGGGCACGGAGATCCGTCAGGGCATGGCCGCATCGGCCTGTATGGCCCGCCAGCTCGTCAGCCGGTCGCGGAGCTCGTCCGCTACCGGCTCGGCCTGGGCGAGGATCTCGTGGACGCGGTTGAAGTGCAGCAGGCGCACGCCAGTGGCGTCCGGCTTAAGATAGAGGTGGGGCGGTTGGCGCTCCAGGGCCTGGCGGATCAGCGACTGCTGCATGATGCTGAAGGTCCTGAACAGCAGGTCGGTGAGGCCGGGCTCGGGCTCGCTCGCCGGGTCGCGGCTGCCGGAGACGTCCACGGCAATCACCAGGTCCATATCGTCGAGCAGCAGGTCGTAGGGCAGCGGGTTGGAGGTGCCGCCGTCGATGAGCAGCTGGTCGCCGCGATGCACCGGCTTGAACAGTCCCGGCACCGCCATGCTCGCCTCGATGGCGACGAACAGCGGCCCCTCCTCGATGACCACGCTGTCGCCGCTCCAGTAGTCGGTGGCCACCACCGCGAGCGGAATGCGCAGCTCGTCGAAGCGTCGCGCCTCGGTGTGGCCGGCCAGAAAGCGCAGGAAGCCGCCGGAGTCGAAGAGGCCGCCGTCGCTCAGGCCCAGCTGCAGCAGATCCACCAGATCCAGCTCCGAGCCCGCCAGCCCGGAAAGGGCGTCCAGGGGAGAGCCCGCCACGTCGTCGAAGATGTCGAGGATCTCCTCGGCGGAAAGCCCCGCCGCATAGAGCCCGCCGATCACCGCGCCGATGCTGGTGCCGGCGATGCGGTCGGGAACGATCCCCTGCTCGTCGAGGACCTGCAGCACGGCGATATGGGCCAGGCCGTTGGCGCCGCCCGAGCCCAGCGCCAGGCCCAGGGTGGGACGCTCCGAGGCGCCGGCCTGGCCCCAGAGCAGCCCCAGGGCCAGGGCGGCGGCCAGCAGATGGCGAAGCGGACCGTGATCGGTCGGTGCGTGCATGGCGGGCTCCTGGCGATGGCGGCGGGGTGCCCCGAGGGGCCTGGCGCCACTATGCCACGGCCGCCGCCGCCTCGCTTGGCCGTGCTGGCCGTCAGTCGCCCGGACCGCACTCCATGCAGCGTTCGGTGAGCGCCGGCCCCAGCTTGAGGTTGGCGTTGAGGTCGCGCAGGGCGCCGCGCAGCCCCTCCTCGACCACCGGGTGATACCAGGGCATGGCCAGCATCTGGCCGACGCTGAGCTTCTGCTCCAGGGCCCAGGCCAGCAGGTGCGCCATATGTTCCACCCGGGGCCCGAAGAGCTCGGCGCCCAGGAACTGCCCGGAACCGTGCTCGGCGTAGAGGCGCATCAGGCCGCGATTCTCGCGCATCACTACCGCGCGCCCCTGATCCACGAAGGAGCCCTCGCCCGCGGCCAGGCAGTCGCAGCCGCCCAGGCGCTTCTCCAGGGCCGCATGGCTCTCGCCCACGGTGGCCATCTGCGGCTCGGTGAAGACGATGGCAAGCGGCACGTTGCGCCGGCCGGCGCGCAGCTCGGGGAAGCGCCCGGCATTGTCGCCGGCGATACGCCCCTCGCTGTTGGCCTCGTGGAGCAGCGGCAGCGCCTGGTTGGCGTCGCCGGCGATGAAGATATGGCCGGGGCTCTCGTCGGCGTTGCAGCACTGCAGGGTGAAGCGGTTGAAGCGCGGCACGCCGCGCTCGTCCAGGGCCAGGCCGGCCTTCTCCAGATCCAGCCGGTCGACGTTGGGGCGCCGCCCGGTGGCAGCCAGCAGGTAGTCGAAGCGTTCGGTGAGAGTCTCGCCGCTGTCGCGCTCGGCGAAGGTGATCGCCACGGCGTCGCCGTCGCGCTCGACCGCCTCCACCCTGGCGTCGGGGTCGACGTAGAATTCCTCGTTGAAGGTGGCCTCGGCGCTGGCACGCACCTTCTCGTCCCGGAAGGGCCCCAGGGCGCCGCCTACGCCGAACACCCGCAGCCGCACGCCGAGGCGGTGCAGCGCCTGGCCCAGCTCCAGGCCGATCACTCCGGGGCCGAATACCGCCACGGATTCGGGCAGGATGTCCCACTCGAAGACATCGTCGTTGATGATCAGCCGGTCGCCGGCGGCGTCGAACATCCCGGGCCAGGTAGGGCGCGAGCCGGTGGCGATGACGATGTTGCGGGCGGTCACCCGGGTGTGGTCGCCGACGGCCAGGGTGTGGGGATCCAGGAAGCGGGCATGGCCCTCCAGGCGGTCCTGGTCGGGGATGCGCCGCATCGACTTGAAGACCCGGCCTACGAAGCCGTCGCGCTCCTGCCTGACCCTGGCCATGACGGCGGCGCCGTCCACCTCGACCCCGCTCACCCGGACGCCGAAGCCTCCGGCGTCCCGGGCGCGATGTGCAGCGTCGGCGGCGGCGATCAGCAGCTTCGACGGCATGCAGCCCACCCGAGCGCAGGTGGTGCCGAACTCACCCCCTTCGATCAGTACCACGCTGTCGCTGTGCCGGCGGGCGGCATGCCAGGCGCTCAGGCCGGCGCTGCCGGCGCCGACGATGGCGATATCGACCTCTCGCTGCTGCATGGGGCTCTCCTTCCATCCAGAATGATGGATTCACTATGGCACAGGGAGAGTGCGGGTCGGCGCGGCGCCGAGGCGGCGTCTTGACGCAGGCGCCTCACTCGGCTGCCATGACCCGGTTGCGCCCGGCCTCCTTGGCGCGATAGAGGGCGCTATCGGCACGCTTCAGGGCGTCTTCGGCGGACTCGACGTCGCCGATCAGCGCCACGCCAACGCTGGTGGTGACCGGCACATGCCGGTGGTCGTGATCGGGGAAATGGTGTTGCGCCACGGCCCGGCGGATGCGCTCGGCCACCTCGCAAGCCCGGTGGGCGTCGGTGTTGACCAGCAGGATGACGAACTCCTCGCCGCCATAGCGGGCCACGCAGTCTTCCGCTCGGGTCTGGCTGACCAGCACCCGGGCAAACTCTGCGAGCACCAGGTCGCCCACCGAGTGGCCGTGGGTGTCGTTGATCTGCTTGAAGTGGTCGATATCCATCATCAGCACCGCGCAGGCAGGGAGGCTGCCGCCTGACTGAGCCTCCTGGCGCCAGGTCTGAAGCTTGTCCAGGTGCAGTTTCAGCGCCCCGCGGTTGAACAGGCCGGTGAGGGGGTCGTGGGTCGCCTGGCGGTAGACCCGCATCAGCAGGCTCAGCTGGAAGTGGTTGGCGGCCAGGGAGACCGCCAGCAGGCTGGTCAGCAGCCACAGCCCCTCGAACCCTGCCGGAGTCAGCCAGCTGCCATCGATCGTCTGGGCGAAGACCAGCAGCCAGAGCATGGCGAGCCCTGCGGTCAGGGACTCCAGAATAGTGAAGGGGAAGACGCTGAGGGCGGCGACCAGCAGGAAGGGGATGAAGGCGTAGCCGGCCAGGCGCTCGGTCTCGCCGGCCGGCAGCAGTAGCAGCACCAGGGCATAGAAGAGCGCCGGCAGCGCCAGCAGCAGGCCCGCACTCAGGCGGATGCGGCCGATCCTCTCCCGGCTGACCTTGGCCAGTGCCAGCACGCCGATGAGTCCGATCATCAGTGCAGCCCGGCCCGCGAGGGTGGTGCGCAGCAGCTCCGCGGGCAGCATCACGGCATCCACCAGGGCCCAGAGCGGCGTCAGCAGAACGAAGATGACGCCCACGGCCAGCACCCGGTTGCGCAGGTAGTGGGCATGGGAGTAGGCGAAGTCCAGCGAGTGGTGGCGGCTGCTGAAGGTGTCGCGGATCGAGGTCAGGCTGGCCTGCAGCTCGCCGCCGGTTCGCGGAGTGCCGAAGGGCGTCGCAGGCGCATGGCGGCGCTGCTCTGGCGTCGGGGCTGTCCCTTCGTCTGTCGGGCTGGGCATGGTCGCGGCAACCTGTCTTGGCCCCCGGTGTGGTCGGGGGAGAGTGGAGAGATAGCGCCGGCCATCATAGCAGAGTGACCGGTCCGGCTCCCCGACGAGCGGTTTCGACAGCGTGCCGGGCGCCTTTCTGCTATTCTGCAGGCCTTCTTTTTTTCCGCTTCCCGGCCCGTGTCGCCCGGCCCTCGCTGCCGCTTGCCCTCGGCCTGCTCGCCGTTCTGGGCCGCTCTTATCTTCGTCTGCAGGATGTTCCCTTGTCTGAATCCGTTTCCGATGCCGCCTTCGCCGCGCTGCCGCTGGCGCCGGAGCTGCTCGACAACCTCGCCTCTCTTGGCTTTGCCGCCATGACGCCGATCCAGGCCGAGAGCCTGCCCGCTATCCTTGCCGGCCGCGACGTGATCGCCCGCGCCAAGACCGGCTCCGGCAAGACCGCGGCCTTCGGCCTGGGGGTGCTGTCGCGGCTCGACCTGGCGAGCTTCCGGGTGCAGGGGCTGGTGCTCTGCCCGACCCGGGAGCTCGCCGACCAGGTGGCCGTCGAGCTGCGCCGGCTGGCGCGCACCCTGCCCAACGTCAAGGTGCTGACCCTGTGCGGCGGCGCCCCCTTCGGCCCCCAGCTCGCTTCCCTGGCCCACGGCGCGCACCTGGTGGTGGGCACCCCGGGCCGCATCGAGGAGCACCTGCGCAAGGGCTCGCTGGTCCTCGACGGGCTGGCGACCCTGGTCCTGGACGAGGCTGACCGCATGCTCGACATGGGCTTCCAGGCGAGCCTCGAGGCGATCGTTGCCGAGACCCCGGCCCGCCGCCAGACGCTGCTGTTCAGCGCCACCTTCTCCGATGCCGTGCGCCCCGTGGCCGAGGCGCTGATGCGCGACCCGGCCACCGTGGAGGTGGCCGAGAGCCACGACGCGAGCAGCATCCACGAGCGGGTCTACCGCGTCGCCGACGGCGACCAGGCGCGCCTGGAGGCGCTGTGCCGGCTGCTGCTGCACTTTCGCCCGGAGAGTAGCGTGGTGTTCTGCAACACCAAGCGCGAGACCGACGAGGTGGCCCAGGCGCTCGAGGCCGCGGGCTTCAGCGCCCTGGCGCTGCACGGCGATCTGGAGCAGGCCGACCGCGACCGGCTGCTGGTGCTGTTCGCCAACCGCAGCGCCTCCATCCTGGTGGCCACCGACGTGGCGGCCCGCGGGCTCGATATCGCCGAGCTGGACGCGGTGTTCAACTATCAGATCGCCCGGGACCTGGAGGCTCACGTGCACCGCGTCGGGCGCACCGGCCGGGCCGGCAGCGCCGGCATCGCCTGCACTCTGGTTGGCGAGGGCGAAGCCTACCGCCTGGCACGCCTGACCGATTTTCTCGGCGCGCCCCTGGAGGAGGCCACGCTGCCGCCCCGCTCGGTGCTCGACCGCGCGCCCCTGCTGCCGCCCATGGCGACCCTGCAGATCGGCGGCGGCAAGAAGCAGAAGGTGCGTCCCGGGGATATCCTCGGCGCCCTGACCGGCGAGGCGGGCCTGGCCGGCGACCAGGTGGGCAGGATCAAGGTGCTGGCCAACAGCGCCTACGTGGCCGTGCAGCGTGAGGTGGCCGCCCAGGCCCTGGAGCGGCTGGCCAGCGGCAGAATCAAGGGGCGCAGTTTTCGCGCCCGGCGCGTCAGCCAGTGAGGCGCATCGGCGACCCCCAGAGGACCAGATGAAGATACCCAAGCGATTGCAACCGCTGGTGGACGACGGCCTGATCGAGGCGGTCGAAAGCCAGCTGATGAGCGGTAAAGAGGCCCAGGTCTACGTGGTGATCTCCCACGGGGAGCGGCGCTGCGCCAAGGTCTTCAAGGAGGCCAAGCAGCGCAGCTTCAAGCAGGCCGTGCAGTACCAGGAGGGGCGCCGCGAGCGCAACAGCCGCCGCTCCCGGGCGATGGCCAAGAAGACCCGCTACGGCCAGAAGGAGCAGGAGCAGGCCTGGCTCAACGCCGAGGTCGATGCCCTCTACCGGCTGGCCGCGGCGGAGGTTCGGGTGCCCAAGCCCTACGGCTTCATCGATGGCGTGCTGCTGATGGAGATGATCAGTGACGCCGAGGGCCTTACCGCCCCGCGCCTGGACGACGTCACCCTGAGTCCCGAGCAGGCCCGCGAGGCCTACGCCAAGATCATCCGCGACGTGGTCAAGATGCTGTGTGCCGGCCTGATCCACGGCGACCTCTCCGAGTTCAACGTGCTGCTGGCCACCGACGGCCCGGTGATCATCGACCTGCCCCAGGCGGTAGATGCCGCCGGCAACAACAGCGCCGAGTGGATGTTCGAGCGCGACGTGGACAACATGCGTCGCTACTTCGGCCGCTTCGCCCCGGCGCTGCTGGCCACCGACTACGGCAAGGAGATCTGGGCGCTCTATGAAGCCGGCGAGCTGCACCCGGATAGCGAGCTCACCGGCTGCTTCGTCCATGACACCGCGCCCGTGGACGTCGACGACCTGATGACGGTGATCGATGACGTGCGCGACGAGGAGGCCTACCGCCAGGCGTCCCTCAACCGCGGCGACGAGCCCGGGGTGGAGGAGGCCGCGGAGGAGTGGCGGGAGTCACAGCAGGGGCGCTGAGACCGCCGCGGCCGCGCTCGGCAGGGCGAGGCCGCGACGGATCTGCCATCATGGCGCCAAGATCCACGGTACCGGGAGAACCACGATGCGACTGCAGCACGCGACCTGGCAGGAGGTGGAGGCCTATCTCCAGCGCTCGACGGGCATCATCATTCCCATCGGCTCCACCGAGCAGCACGGGCCCAATGGCCCCGTCGGCACCGATGCCCTCTGCCCCGAGGCCATCGCCTGGGCGCTGGGCGAGCGCCACGGGGTGCTGGTCGGCCCGACCCAGGCGATCGGCATGGCGCAGCACCACCTGGCCTTTCCCGGCAGCCTCACCCTGCGGCCCAGCACCCTGATCGCGGTGCTGCACGACACCATCGCGTCGCTGGCGCAGCATGGATTTACCCATGTTTTCTTTCTCAACGGCCACGGCGGCAACGTGGCCACCGTGAACGCGGCCTTCGCCGAGGTCTTCGCCGAGCGCAGCCTGCAGCGACAGCCGGTCGGCGAGCTCGACCTGCGGCTGTTCAACTGGTTCGCC
>PUOM01000332.1 GCA_003552795.1 Halomonas sp.
CAGCGCCACGCCGCCGGCGGGGGCACCGATCACCTCGCCGGTCACGTCGACCCCGACGCCGGCAACGTTGCCCAGGCCGCCGCCGAACAGCATCAGCAGGAGGGGGCCGCTGATCAGCCCGAGCAGGAAGGTGAGCCGCCAGGCGCTGTCGCCCCTGGGCCGCGCGGTGATCAGGGTACCGATGATGCCGCTGATGCCGGCAATGCGGCCCAGCGTGGCCATCAGCCAGGTGGCGGAGAGGCCGATCAGCACGCCGCCGAACAGCCCCTGCAGGGATGCGCTCCAGTCCACGTTTGTGTTGCTCCTTTTTTCTCGTTGAAGGTGTTACAGGGTGACGGGCCGTCGGCGCTCAGCGCACCGGCAGCCCCTCGGCGCCGCAGGCCCGCGACAGGGTCGCCCCGCTTTCGCCGCGCAGCTCCTGCCAGGCATCGAAGGTGCTCAGGAATACCTGACCGGTCATCTCGTGGCAGAACTCGGTGTGCTTGAGACGATCCATGACCGGCCCCTTCACCTCGGCGAGATGCAGCCGCACCCCGGCGTCCTTGAGTCGCGCGTTGATCGCCTCGAGGCTCTCCAGCGCCGAGGCGTCGATGACGTTGACCGCCTGGCAGGCCAGCACGATGTGCGCCAGGCCCGGCTGGCGGCTGGCCAGCTCCATGACGGTGTCCTCGAGGTAGCGGGCATTGGCGAAGTAGAGGCTCTCGTCGACGCGCAGGATCGCCAGGCGGTCGTCGGTCTCCACCGCGTGGCGCTGCACGTTGCGGAAGTGCTCGGTGCCCGGCACCCGCCCCACCACGGCGCTGTGGGGGCGGCTGGTGCGGTAGAGATGCAGCGCCAGGGAGAGCCCCACGCCCACCATGATGCCGCTCTCGACGCCGTGCCCCAGGGTGACCACGATGGTCGCCAGCATGGCGGCGAAGTCGCTGCGCGAGTAGTCCCAGGTGCGCTTGATGGCCGGGAAGTCCACCAGGGAGAGCACCGCCACGATGATGGTGGCCGCCAGGGTGGCGATGGGCAGGTAGGCGATCAGGGGGGTCAGGACCAGCGCCGCCACGGCGATGCCCACCGCGGTGAAGGCGCCGGCCGCCGGGGTCTCGGCGCCGGCATCGAAGTTGACCACCGAGCGGGCGAAGCCGCCGGTGACCGGCATACCGCCGGTGAAGGACGCCGCGATATTGGAGGTCCCCAGGCCCACCAGCTCCTGGTCGGGGTCGATGCGCTGGCGCCGCTTGGCGGCCAGGGTCTGGCCCACGGAGACCGACTCCACGAAGCCGACGATGCTGATCATCACGGCCGCCACGAAGAGCTGGCTCCAGAGTCCGCTGTCGAAGCCGGGCAGCGTCAGCGGCGGCAGGCCGGAGGGCACCTCTCCCACCACGGCCACGCCGCGCGCGTCGAGACCGAGCCCCCAGCTGGCTAGGGTGGTCACCGCCACGGCCAGGATGGGGGCGGCCTTGGTGAGCATGTCGGCCGGGCGCGCCGGCACGCCGAGCCCCACCAGGGTGGACTTGAGCCAGCGCCGCGCCGCGTAGAGGAAGGCCAGCACGCCCAGACCGATCACCAGGGTCGGCAGATGGGTCGACCCCAGGCTGCCGGCGAGGCTCGTCACCAGCGCCAGCAGGCTGTGGCCGTTGGCCTCGATGCCCAGCAGATGCTTGAACTGGCTGGCGGCGATGATCAGTCCCGAGGCGGTGATGAAACCGGAGATCACCGGGTGGCTGAGAAAGTTGGCCAGGAAGCCCAGCCGGGCCACCCCCATCAGGGTGAGGATCAGCCCCGACATCAGCGCCAGCGCCAGAGCCGCACCGAGATATTCCGGCGAGCCCTGGGGCGCGATCTGCCCCACCGCCGCGGCGGTCATCAGTGACACCACCGCCACCGGCCCCACCGCCAGGGTGCGGCTGGTGCCGAAGATCGCATAGATCACCAGCGGCGCGATGCTGGCGTAGAGCCCGACCTCCGGCGGCAGCCCGGCCAGCATGGCGTAGGCCAGCGACTGCGGGATCAGCATGATGGTGACGATCACCGCCGCCAGCAGGTCGCTCCCCAGGGTCGACCGGCCGTAGCCGGGCAGCCACTGCAGGATGGGCAGGTAACGTTTCGGGTTCATCGTTCAGCGCTTCCCGGCGGCTTCCAGCAGCGGGCGGCGCTCCTCGAGATCGTGGCCCGCGGCGCGGGCCGCGGCCAGCAGCGCCGGGATATCGCAGCTCTCGCCCTGGCTGCGGGCATGGGCCCAGAGGTGCACGGCGCGCTTGCCGCTGCGACAGAAAGCCAGCACCGGCGCGGGCAGACTGTCCAGCGCCGCCCCGAAGGCCTCGATATCCGCCTCGCTGTACTCGCCCGGGGTGACCGGGATGCAGCGCCACTCGAGGCCCAGCTCGGCGGCGCGGGCGCTCAGGGCGCGGTCATCGGGGTGGTCCTCGGCCTCGCCGGGGCGGCGATTGCAGATGACCGCGCGAAAGCCGCGGCGGGCCACCTCGTCCAGATCGTCCGGGGTGATGGCCTCGCAGATGGCGAAGCCGGATTCCAGCTGATGAATCTGCATGGTGTCTCTCCGCAGCGAATCAGAACTTGTTGATCGGGACCTTGAGATAGACCTGGCCGTTGTCCTCGGCGGGGGGCATCTCGCCGGCGCGCATGTTGACCTGCACGGAGGGCAGGATCAGCCGGGGCATGCCGAGGGTGGCGTCGCGCTCGGTGCGCATCTTGACGAAGGCCTCCTCGCTGATCCCCTCGTGAACATGGACGTTGGCCGCGCGCTGCTCGGCCACGCTGGTCTCGTGCTGGTACTCGTCGCGGCCCGGCGCCTTGTAGTCGTGGCAAAGGAAGAGGCGGGTCTCTTCCGGCAGCGCCAGCACCTTCTGGATGGAGCGATAGAGCGTGCGCGCATCGCCGCCAGGGAAATCGCAGCGGGCGGTGCCGAAGTCGGGCATGAAGAGGGTGTCGCCGACGAAGGCGGCATCGCCGATCACGTAGGTCAGACAGGCCGGCGTGTGGCCCGGGGTGTGCAGCACCCGCCCTTCCAGATTGCCGATGGCGAAGGTGTCACCCTCCTCGAAGAGGCGATCGAACTGGCTGCCGTCCCGGGCGAACTCGGTGCCGGCGTTGAACGCCTTGCCGAAGACGTCCTGCACCACGGTGATGTTGGCGCCGATGCCGGTCTGGCCGCCGAGCGTTTCATGCAGGTAGGGCGCAGCGGAGAGGTGGTCGGCATGCACGTGGGTCTCGAGCACCCACTCCACCTGCAGGTCGTTGTCGCGCACGAAGGCGATGATCTCGTCGGCGGAGCGCACGTCGGTGCGCCCGGCGGCATAGTCGAAGTCGAGCACCGAATCGAGGATGGCACAGGCGCGGCTATCGGGGTCCTGCACCACATAGCTGAAGGTGTTGGTGGGCTCGTCGAAGAAGTGGGTCACGATAGGCCGGGACATGGCTGACAACCTCCGTCATGGTGGGTCACTGGCGCGGTGTATTGACACAAGCATAGCGCAATTAATGTTCTAAGCATAGATCGATTTGCTATATAAGGGCGCCCTCTGCCCCGCCCGGCGCTGGGCCCTCCCTGGCCAGCGCAGGCGCTATGGCGCGTGGCGGGCTAGTCCCAGGCGGCCCCTTCCAGGGCGTCCAGCGGGATCTTCAGGTAGCGCTTGCCGTTGGCTTCGGGCTCCGGCAGGCGGCCGCCGCGGGTATTCACCTGCAGGGCGTGCAGGATCAGCTTGGGCATCGGCAGCTCGCTGTCCCGGGCCTCGCGCATCGCCACGTAGTCCGCCTCGGCCACCCCGGCCAGGTGGGGATTGCGGCTGCGCTGCTCCGCCACGCTGCTCTCCCATTCGGGCTCGCGGCCCCCCGGCATGTAGTCGTGGCCGGTGAACAACCGGGTCTCGCTCGGCAGCGCCAGGATCGCCTGGATGGAGCGCCACAGCTGGTGGGCGTCGCCGCCCGGGAAGTCGGCCCGGGCGGTGCCGAAGTCCGGCTGGAAGAGAGTGTCGTGAACGAAGGCGGCATCGCCGATCACATAGGTGATGGAGGCCAGGGTATGGCCCGGCGAGAACATCACCCGCGCCTCCAGTTCGCCGATGCGGAAGGTGTCTCCCTCGACGAAGAGCTG
Organism: Halomonas sp.; assembly: GCA_003552795.1. GTDB lineage: Bacteria > Pseudomonadota > Gammaproteobacteria > Pseudomonadales > Halomonadaceae > Halomonas. Next base: position 4,109 of record PUOM01000332.1, read on the forward strand.
GTCCCACTGGCGGCCGTCATCCGGGAAGTCGGGCCAGTGATAGATGCCCTTCCAGAGCGTCTGGACATCGGTGACGTAGCCGCCGATGGCGGTGGGCGCGCCGGTCTTCTCGGCGAGGTAGTGGGCCGCGGAGAAGTGATCGGCATGGGGATGAGTGTCGAGGATCCACTGCACCGCCAGGCCCTGCTCCTTCACGTAGGCGAGCAGCTCGTCGGCATGGTGGGTCGCCGTGGCGCCGGACTTCTCGTCGAAGTCGAGCACCGGGTCGATGATGGCGCACTGCTTCGTCACCGGGTCGCTGACCACGTACTGAACGCTGAAGGTGCGCGGGTCGAAGAACCCGGCCACATCGGGGTGGCCGTTGCCGGTGCTGCGCGACAGGTCAAAGGTCTTCATGCTGGCCTCCTGGGGTATCGGTCTGTGAGTCGGGCCGCGGGAGCCCCGGAGGGCTTCCCGACTATTGGTTATAACCTTATTCCAAAAAAACAAATTCGACCAATTGACCCTCGCCATGGCGCCGATAGCCGCCGAGTGCCGCTGCATAAAAAACCCCTAGCCGAGGGCCAGGGGTTCAAGTAAGCGTCATGTCGGGTAGGCGCCCGGGCGCTATTTCTTCAGCTTGCAGGTATTGATGCCGATCAGGCTGTAGGCCGGGCAGAAGTTGAACAGGCCGGTGGCCAGCGGCAGCAC
>PUOM01000171.1 GCA_003552795.1 Halomonas sp.
CCATCAATACCACCGCCCGTCCCGCCACCGTGATATCGGGCAGCTGAATTTCCACTTCCCGATCGCCGCGGCGCACCTTGCGGCAGGTGGCATGATCGAGGCCGGTCAGCGACGCGGCCTGGGCCACCCACTGCAGCGCCTCCTCGTCGGGGCCCAGCAGCAGCGCCTCGGGGCGCTTCCCGGCGATCAGTTCGGCCAGCCGCGGCGCGCCGGAGAGCGCGATGGCGTGATCGAGGGGAACCGCCTGCTCCAGGCGTTCGATGCGGTGCAGGTGGGGGTCCACGGTGATCACCGCATCGAAGAGCTCGGCCAGGAAGCCGCCGACAATGGTCTGGCTGACGATCTCGCCGGGATGGAAGGCGATGTCCTGACGCATGTAGGCCAGGTAGGGCGCCACCAGCACCAGGCGTCCCACCCCCTGGCGGCGGGCGTGACGCGCCAGCAGCAGCAGCTCGATCAGCTTGTCGTTGGGACGATCCAGGCTGCGGTAGATCACCAGGGTGTCGGGGAACGCCTGCGCCTCGGCGAAGGGCAGGGTCAGCCTGAGCTCCGCGTCGGGGAAGCGATGGTGATCCACGCTCAGCGCCGGCAGCCCGCAGGCATCGGACAGGCGGCGGGCGGCCTCGGCCTCATCGGCAAAATGCAGGAGGGCGGCATCCATGTCACATCTCCACGTTGAGTCGGGTGAGCTGGTCACGGTGGCCAAGGGTAAAGCCGCTGTCGCGCTCGCTGGACTGATGGGCCAGCGCCAGCTCGTTGCGAAAGGCGGCATAGACGGTGTAGAGCCGCTGCCCGGCCTTCACCTCATCACCGATGCGCACCGCCATGTCGACGCCGGCACCGGCGGCCTTGGGCGCTCCCGCCAGCCGCGCGATGCGCGCCAGCTTGAGGTTGTCGATGCCGATCACCACGCCGTCATCCGGCGCCACCACCTCGAACCCATGGGGCGCCAGTGGCGGGCTGTCGGGATCGAAGGGCTTGCCTCCCTGGGCCTCGATGATCGCCTGCATCCGCTCCAGGGCGCGGCCGGAATCGAGGATATCCCGGGCGATGCCGAAGCCGTCACCGCCGCGCACGTCCGGGTCGAACTCCAGCATGCGTCCGGCCAGGCGCAGCGACTTCTGGCGCAGGTCCATGGGGGCCTCCGGGTGGTTGGTCAAGACCTGCATCACGTCACGCGCCTCCAGCACCGGGCCGATACCGCGACCGATGGGCTGGCTGCCGTCGGTGACCACCACATCCAGGGTCAACCCCATGCGCGCGGCCACGAACTCGAACAGCTTGCGCAGGCGGCGCGCCTCGGGCATGGAGCGCACCTTGGCATGGGGTCCCACCGGGATATCGAGCAGCAGGTGCGAGGAGCCGGCGGCCACCTTCTTGGAGAGGATGGAGGCGACCATCTGGCCGGGGGAGTCGATGGAGAGCGGCCGCTCCACGGAGATCAGCACGTCATCGGCCGGCGAGAGCTGGCTGGTGCCGCCCCAGGCCAGGCAGCCACGGTGGGTACGCACGAGCGTCTCGAGCTCGTCGAAGGGCAGGTCGACGTTGGCCAGCACCTCCATGGTATCCGCGGTGCCCGCCGGTGAGGTGATGGCCCTTGACGACGTCTTGGGGCAGAGCAGGCCGTAGGCCGCCACGATGGGCACCACCAGCATGGAAGTGCGATTGCCGGGAATCCCGCCGATGCAGTGCTTGTCCACCACCGGATGCTCGTGCCAGTCGAGGCGCCGCCCCACCCGGCACATGGCGTCACTCAGGTAGTAGATCTCCTCGCGGTCCATCTCGCCGAGATCGCAGGCCACCACGAAGGCGGTCAGCTCGATCTTGGAGTAGCGCAGCTCGGCGATGTCCTGAACGATCGCCCGGAAGTCCTCCCGGGTCAGCCGCTCGCCGCTGATCTTGCGATGCAGCGCCGGGATGGAGGCCGGTGGCTCGGCCTGGAAAACGCTCACCGCCCGCCCCTCCTCCACCGCGAGCGATGCGAAGGCGTCCTCGGAGAGGCCCAGCTGCTGGCAGTCGACGATGGCGGGATCATCCACCACGTTGAGGCTGGCCAGGATACGCTGGCCGTTGGCGCGCACCTCCACCTTGGAGAGCGCCTGGAAGCCTTCGGCACGATAGAGATCGCAGTCGCGATGCAGGTAGGCGACGTTCTCGCGGTAGGTATCGATGCCCACCCGCTTGAGCGCCAGTGGCGAGAGGGCATCGTCGAGGACGGCGGGGGTCTTGGATCCTGTCATGGGCTCTTCCATGCGGCGTGGCCGACCGGTACCAGGGCCTCCTGCCACGCGGTCTCGAAATGGCTCCATCCTAGCAGCCGCTCGGGAGGGCGTCATGATCCGCGACAAGGCCAAGGTCGCGATGCGACGGCTCCCGATTCGGGTGTAGTCTGGCAGCCGGTCAAGCCGATAACGAGGGAGAGACAATGCGACTGGCGATCATGGGTAGCGGAGGCGTGGGCGGCTACTTCGGGGCACGCCTGGCCGAGGCGGGGCATGACGTGACCTTTATCGCTCGGGGCGACCATCTGACGGCCATGCAAGCGGAAGGACTCAGGGTCTCCAGCATCGAGGGGGATCTCCGGCTGGCCGAGGTCAGAGCCACCGAGGATCCCGCCGCGGTCGGCGCGGTGGACGCCGTGCTGGTCGCGGTCAAGGCCTGGCAGGTGGCCGAGGCGGCGCGCCGGATACGCCCGATGATCGGCCCGGATACCGTCGTGGTGCCCCTGGAGAACGGCGTCGAGGCTGCCGATCAGCTGGCCGCCGTGCTCGGTCGGGCGCACGTGCTGGAGGGCCTCTGCGGCATTCTCGCCTGGCGTGAGGCCCCTGGCCACATCCGCCACGCCGGCGTCTCGCCCTTCGTGCGCTTCGGCGAGCGCGACAACCGCCGCAGCAAGCGCGCCCTGCGTCTCAAGGCGGCGTTCGAGCGGGCCCGGGGAGTCACCGCCGAGATACCCGACGACATCCAGGTGGCGGTGTGGAGCAAGTTCCTGTTCATCTGCGCCATGAGCGGCATCGGCAGCGTGACCCGAGCCCCCATCGGCACCACCCGCCGCCTGCCCGAGACCCGCGCGCTGATCGAGCAGATCCTCGCCGAGATCGAGGCAGTCGCCCGTGCCCGCGGCGTGAAACTGCCCGGGGACGCCGCCGCCCGCGCCCTGAGTTTCATCGATGCCCTGCCCGAATCGAGCACCGCGTCCATGCAGCGCGACATCATGGCCGGCCGCCCCTCGGAGCTGGAGTCCCAGAACGGCGCCGTGGTGCGCCTGGGCCGCGAGGCCGCCCTGGCCACGCCGATCAACGCCATGATCCATGCGGCCCTGCTCCCCCAGGAGCGTAAGGCGAGAGGCGAGCCGGCCCAGCCCTGAGCTCGGCGTCGCCGCGAATGCCGGGCCCCGTGCGCAGCATGGGGTCCGGCTCGCCATGGATCAGCAATATCAATTCTACTCATTGAACATCGTCATTCATTGCCAACCACAATGAATGGCGGGGTTTGTTAAGCTCATGGTTGCCGAGTGAGGCAATCCGCCACAGCTCGCCTGCCTTATTTCACCCCGGCTGCTGTCCCACCGCCCCGGCGGCGGCGAAGCGGTACGGGGTGACGCCGGCCTTTCCGGCGCGCCGCCGCGATCACGAGGAGAGTCGACTTTGGAACTGCTTCAGTACGCCCTGGACAACCTTGACCTGCTGCTCATGCGCACCGTCGAGCACATCTCCCTGGTGGGCGTGGCGGTGGGCATCGCCACGCTGACCGGGGTGCCCATCGGCATCGCCATCACCAAGAACGAGCGGGTGGCACGCATGGTCCTCTACGCGGCCTCGATCATCGTCACCATCCCGTCGATTGCCCTGTTCGGCATCATGATCCCGGTGCTGTCGATCTTCGGCCAAGGTATCGGCTATGTGCCGGCGGTGATCGCGGTGCTGCTCTATTCGCAGCTGCCGATCATCCGCAACACCTATACCGCCATCAACAACGTCAACCCGGCACTGCGCGAGGCCGCCCGCGGCATCGGCATGAGCCCCAACCAGCGGCTGCGACTGGTGGAGATCCCGCTGGCGGTACCGGTGATCATGGCCGGCGTGCGCACCGCCGTGGTGCTCAATATCGGGGTGATGGCGATCGCCGCCTACATCGGCGCCGGCGGCCTCGGCACCTTCATCAGCCGCGGCATCTCGCAGTCCGATCCGCGACAGCTGATCGTCGGCGCCATCGCCGTGAGCCTGCTGGCCATCATCGTCGACTACACCCTGCTCTACGTACAGAAGCGTCTGACGCCCAAGGGCATGGAGCGTGCCGCCGAAACGGCCTGAACGCCCGCGCATGACGCCCCCGGCCCCTGACAAGGAAACCACATGATTCAGCTCGATAACCTGACCAAGGTCTTCGATACCCCCAAGGGTGCCGTGGTCGCCGCCGACCACATCAGCATGGAGGTGCCGCCCGGCGAGATCTGCATCCTGCTCGGCCCCTCCGGGTGCGGCAAGACCACCACCCTGAAGATGATCAATCGCATCGTGAAACCGACCTCCGGCAAGGTGTTCATCAACGGCGATGACACCACCGGCATGGATACCCAGACCCTGCGCCGCAATATCGGCTACGTGATTCAGCAGATCGGCCTGTTCCCCAACATGACCATCGAGGAGAACATCACCATCGTGCCCCGGCTGCTGGGCTGGGACAGGGCGAAGTATCGTGAACGCGCCCGGGAGCTGATGGCGATGATCGCCCTGGAGCCCGACGCCTTCCTCAAGCGCTACCCCAACGAGCTCTCGGGCGGCCAGCAGCAGCGCATCGGCGTGGCACGTGCGCTGGCCGCCGACCCGCCGGTGATGCTGATGGACGAACCCTTCGGCGCCATCGACCCGATCAACCGGGCGGTGATCCAGGACGAGTTCCTCAAGATGCAGCAGGAGCTCAAGAAGACCATCATGTTCGTCAGCCATGATATCGACGAGGCGATCAAGATGGGCGACCGCATTGCCGTGTTCCGCGAGGGCAAGCTGGTGCAGTACTCGGCCCCCGACGACCTGCTGGCGGCCCCGAAGGACAGCTTCGTGGAGTCCTTCCTGGGCGAGGACCGCGCCCTCAAGCGCCTCAACCTGGTCAAGGTCCGCGAGATCGTCACCGACGAGATCGGCAGCGTCTCCCCCGGCGACACCCTGTCCCAGGCGCTGGCGCGCATCGACGACTTCGGTTACCAGAACGCCATCCTGATGGTCAACGATCGCCATCAGCCCGCCGGCATCATCAGCCGCTCGGTGGCCCGCACCACCAAGGGTTACTGCCGCGACCACTTCCAGGCCGTGCCGGCGGTGATCGGCCTGGACGACGACCTGCGCAAGGCGGCCTCGCTGATGTTCGCCCATGACATCACCTGGCTGCCCTGCGTGGATGAAGCTGGCAAGGTGTGCGGGCAGATCACCCAGCGCGCCATGACCCGCCACCTGGGCGCCCGCTTCCGGGCCCGCCAGGGCGACGCCCGAAACCCCGACGCCGCCCTCAAGGAGTGAGCCGATGCCCATTCAGACCATGAAAGGGGCCCTGCGCGCACTGCTGCTGGTGGCGATCTTCTTCGCCGGCGTGTGGAGCCACAAGAGCGGGCTCATCGATGACTTCCTGTGGTATCTGCCCGACGTGCAGTACCTGATGGGCGAGCATCTCTGGCTGACCGCCATGTCCGGCGGACTGGCCATCATCGTGGCCATCCCCCTGGGCATCCTGCTCTCGCGCCCCAGCATGGCGCGCTGGGCCGAGTCGCTGATGCAGGTGCTCAACGTGGGCACCACCATCCCGACCCTGGCCGTACTGGCGCTCTCCATGAGCTTCCTCGGCATCGGCACGACGACGGCAGTATTTGGCCTCTTCGTGGCCACCCTGCTGCCGATCACCCGCAACACCTATGCCGGGCTCAAGGGGGTCAATCCCGCCCTGATGGAAGCCGCCGCCGGCATCGGCATGTCGCCCACCCAGCGGCTGTTCAAGGTGGAGCTGCCCAACGCCCTCTATGTGATCTTCGCCGGCATGCGCACGGCCCTGACCATCAACGTGGGCACCGTGCCGCTGGCCTTCCTGATCGGCGCCGGGGGGCTCGGCGAGCTGATCTTCACCGGCATCGATCTCTATGATCCGGTGATGATGCTGGCCGGGGCCATTCCCACCGCGCTGCTGGCGATCGTCGTCGACGCCCTGATTGCCTTTATCGCCTTCGTGGTGGTGCCCCGCGGCGTCAACCCGGCCCGGTCCTGAGACCCCTTGCCCCTTCAGGCAAGCCCCGACACCCAAGCAACAAGAGGAACGACCCCATGAAACAGCAGATCACCACGCTCACCGGCCTGCTCCTGGCCGGCACCATGACCGCCGCCCAGGCCGCCGACATATCGGTGGGCGGCAAGAACTTCACCGAGCAGCAGATCCTCTCCAGCATGACCAGCCAGTACCTCGAGGAGCTCGACTACGACGTGGATACTCGCTCGGGCATGGGCTCGGCGGTGCTGCGCCAGGCCCAGGAGAACGGCCAGATCGACCTCTACTGGGAGTACACCGGCACCTCGCTGATCAACTACAACGATATCTCCGAGCGTCTCGACCCGGAGGAGACCTATGCGCGGGTCAAGGAGCTCGATGCCGAGAAGGGCCTGGCGTGGCTTGCCCCCTCCGAGGCCAACAACACCTACGCCCTGGCCATGCGCGCCGACGACGCCGAGGCGCGCGGCATCCAGTCGCTCTCGGACCTGGCCGATGCACTCAACGACGGCGAAGCGCTGGAGATCGGCCTGAACGCCGAGTTCTATGCCCGCGACGACGGCTGGCGCCCGCTGATGGAAGCCTACGAGTTCCAGGTCGGCCGCCGCGACGTCAGCCGCATGGACACCGGTCTGGTCTACCAGGCGCTGCGTGACGAGAACGTGGACGTCGGCCTGGTGTTCGCCACCGACGGGCGCATTCCCGCCTTCGACTTCCACGTGCTGGAGGACGACCGCGAGTTCTTCCCCGCCTACGCCCTGACGCCGGTGGTGCGCCAGGAGACCCTCGACGCGTTCCCCGAGCTCGAGGAGCAGATGAACGCCCTCTCCGCCCTGCTCGACGACGAGACCATGGCCGAGCTCAACGCCCGCGTCGATGTGGAACGCGAGACCATCGAGCGCGTGGCCCAGAGCTTCCTCGAGGAGCATGAGCTGCTTTGACGCAGAGGGCCGTACTGGCATAATTCGCGCAGCTGCAGACTGCACAGGGAGGGCCGCCGCTTGGCGGCCCTCCGTCGTCACCGGAGGCGCCATGCACTATCAGGACCGGCTGCGCGTGGGTGCCGCGCAGCTCAACGCCGAACTCGGCGAGGTGGACCGCAACCTGGCCCAGCACCTCGCCACCATCCGCGAGGCCCGCGAGCGCGGCGTCGAACTGCTGGTCTTTCCCGAGCTATCGCTGACCGGCTATGGCCTGGGCGGCAGGGTGATGCAGGCGGCGATGCCCCTGGAGGACCCTCGCCTGGGTGAGCTGGCCCTGGCCTGCGGCGAGATGCAGACGGTGGTGGGTTTCGTCGAGGAGGCCAGCCCCGGGGAATACTACAACGCCCTGGCCATCCTCCAGGGCGGCAAGCTTGTCGCCGTGCACCGCAAGCTCAACCTGCCCACCTATGGCGGCCTGGAAGAGGGCAAGTGGTTCACCCACGGCAGCCGGCTGACCCATACCGAGGTCCGCCCCGGCTGGTCGGCCACCCAGCTGATCTGCGCCGACCTGTGGAATCCGGCCCTGGTGCACGCCGCCCTGCTGCCCCGCCCCACGGTGCTCTGCGCGCCGATCAACTCCGCTTCCGGCATCGTCAGCGACGACTTCTCCAACGAGCAGAACTGGGCGCTCAACGTGCGCTTCTACGCCATGACCTACGGCACCCCGGTGATCATGGCCAACCGCTTCGGGCCCGAGGGGCAGAGCCACTTCTGGGGCGGCACGCGCATCCTCGGCCCCCGCGGCGAGCTCCTGGCCGAGGCCGAGAACCGCGAAATGCTGATCACCGCCGAGCTGTCGCGCACCACCACCGCCCGCGCCCGCTTCGAGCTGCCCACCCATCGCGATGCCGACACCCCGCTGATCCGCGAGCTGATGGCGGGCTATCGTTGACGTCGAGGAGACCGATCATGTGGTACCAGCAGGAGATAGCGCTGCCCCCCTTCGAGCGGGGCTTTCATCTGATCACCGAGCGCGTCGTCGAGGCCGTGCCGGCCCTGGCCGACTGCCGGGTCGGGCTGCTGCATCTGCAGCTTCTCCACACCTCGGCGTCGCTGACCCTCAACGAGAACGCCGACCCGGACGTGCGCCACGACATGGACGCCTTTCTGCGCCGCCTGGTGCCGGGAGATCTGCCCTACTTCCGGCACACCCTGGAGGGCCCCGACGACATGCCCGCCCACGTGATCGCCAGCCTGCTGGGCACCCAGCTGACCCTGGCGGTACGCGACGGCCGTCTGGCGCTGGGCACCTGGCAGGGCATCTGGTTCGGGGAACACCGCGACCACGGTGGGTCGCGACGGCTGGTGGCAACGCTCAGCGGCGAGGCGTGACGGCAGCGCTCAGGGCAGGCGCCCCTCCCGGGCCAGGCGCCGCCTGACCCAGCCGTCGTAGAGCCAGCGCAGCGCCGGCTTGAGACCCGGCAGGCCGATCAGCCAGGCCAGAGGGCGCAGGCGCGGCACCCGGCGCATCAACAGGATATAGGCGTCGATGCCTTCCCTGATGCGCCCGCCCTCCTCTTCCACGTGCAGGGAGAGCAGCGCCGCCTGCGGATCGACGCCCTTCTCGCGCAGCGTCTCCTGATGTTCGGTCACGTCGCACCAGGCCACCTCCCGGCCGGCCTCCCCGGCCCAGCGCTCATAGCGGGCGCGATCACGCCGGCAGCCGGGGCAGATACCGTCGTAGTAGACCTTGATTGGCCGCATAGCGCTCAACCTCCCAGCATCTCCATCACTCTGGCATTCTACCCGCGGGTGGCGCAGCGCCCCACCTAGAACGCCTCCCACTCATCATGCTCGGGCGTCTTTCTCGTTCCCCGTGAGTGCGAAGGTGAAGACACCGGCGCGGCCGGGGTGCCGACTGCATAGGTGTTGGTGCGGCGCTCTCCCTCAAGACGCGCCGGCTCGGCCTGCTGACCCGGGATCAGGGCATGCTGCCCCTCTTCCAGCTTGAAGGAGTCCACCAGCGTCTGGAGATCGCTGGCATGTCCATCCATGGTGGAAGCGATATGGGAAAAGTGCTGCACCATGGACGCATTCTGCTGCGTCACCGTATCCAGCTCGGCCACCGCCGTGTTGATCTGGGCGATACCCGCACTCTGCTCACGGCTGCCGGCGGTGATCTCGGCGACGATATCGCTGAGCCGGGTCACGCTCAGCAGGATGTTCTGCATCTTCTCGCCGGTCTGGCTGACCAGCTCGCTACCTTTGCGAGTCCCCGTCACTGAATCATCGATCAGTTCACGAATTTCCTGAGCAGCGGTGCTGGACCGGCTCGCCAGCTTGCGCACCTCCTCGGCCACCACCGCAAAGCCCCGACCGTGCTCACCGGCACGCGCGGCCTCCACCGAGGCATTCAGTGCCAGGATATTGGTCTGGAAGGCAATCCCGTCGATCATGGTGATAATATCGCTGATCTTGCTGGATGAGGCATTCAGCTGCTGCATGGTGGCTTCCACGTCCCGCATCGACTCGCGTCCTTCTCGTGCCACTTCAGCGGCCCCCTGCGCCAGCTGATTGGCCTGCTCGGACGACTCGCTGGACTGCCTGACGGTGGAGGAGATCTCCTCCATGGAGGAAGAGGTCTGCTGCAGATTCGCGGCGGCTTCTTCCGTGCTGCTGGCAAGCTTCTCGCTGTCACGCGAGATCTCTTCCGCCTCCCGGTTGACCGAATGAGAGCTGGTGCGCACCGAGATCATGGTGGTCTGGATGCGGTTCACGAAGGCATTGAAATGTCTTGCCAGCTCGCCGACCTCGTCCCGGGCGCTGTCGTCGAGGCGGCGGGTCAGGTCGCCTTCCCCTTCGGCGATATCCTGCATGGCATGGCTGGTTCGGCGGATCGGCCCGGTGATGCTGCGGCTCAGCAGCAGGGTCAGCAATACCGCCAGGACGAGGGCCACGGCAGAGATCACCAGGGCCATGGTCAGGGTGGCGCGCTCGGCGGCGAGATAGTAGCCGCGGTCCATGCTGACCTCGATGACGCCGACGGTGTCGCCCGCGAAATCATGCAGCGGCTGCCCCATCACGGAGACCGGCTGCCCGTCGAGGGTGGCATGCTGCAAGGGTCGGCCACCGGAAAAAGCCTGGCGCAGATGGTCCGCATCCAGGAGCGCGCCCTGCTCATGGGTGGATCCGAAAGCGCTGAAGTCACCACTCTCATCGCCAAGGTAGACGGTCACGTCGACGTCATAGGCTTCCTTGAAAAGGTTCAAGGTGCCGTCGTCGAATGCCATGCCAAACTCGACCGACCCTGCATGATTTCCGTTTTCCTGCATGGGGACAAGACCACGAATACCGATCCCGAAAGGCCCATGGTCCAGCCCTGAAATCGGCTGCTGCTGGCGATTGGTCTCGACGATGGTGGCCCGCGTCTCCGACAGGTCGTCGCCGTGGCGGTCGGGCCTGTGCACGCGGAGGAAGGAGGTGGCGGGCGGGGTATGAAACTGGAACTGATTGACGCCAAACTCGGTGAGCGCCTCATAGCCCGGCAGGAAGGTAGCTTCCAGAGCGCTCCTGTCGCGCTGGGCGAAGGCGTCCTGGACGTCAGGCAGGCTGGCGACCAGGGCACTCATCGAGACAGCGGTCCGGCTTTCCGCCTCCAGCATGGCCTGGAAGTTGCTGTGAAAGGCCTCCAGCTCTCGCTGCTCGGCCGTATCGATGATGCTGCCCATGCGCTGCATCATGAACGGGGCGATCACGATGATTGTCAGAAGGACGATCGCGATAACGCCGACGACCAGCCGCGCACCAATGCTGAAGTTACTGAGACGCATCATGATGTAGTGAACGCTCCCTTGCTTGTGCCTCGTGGCGTATTGTTCCGGCGGTGGCTGACAGGCCTCGGCACCCGCTGCGGTATAGATCCCGCGCCTCAGGCGAGGCATCGACAACGGCCCTTGCCTCCGCCCTCTTTTCTGGGCAGCAGCCGGAGCCTCCCGTCTCCTACGCCTGGTCTGTCACACTTATTAACGAGAGATCTAAGCATATTAACAATAAAAGCCTACCGATGCTCAAGCAGCTGACAAGCTGATAATGATGTGGATCATGCTCGGAAGGCAGGGCGACTACGCTGCGGCTATCGGCCATGGCGAACTGCCCGCGATGTACGGCGGGGAAAAGGGCGAGAGGGGCAAAGGGGAAAACACCGGTCACAACCCGCATCGCCCACCCGCAGGGGGTGGGCGATGCAGGCGCTCAGCGGGGCACCAGGCTCAACCGGAGGGGAAGCTGAACTGGGCACGCTCGGTGGTATCGCGAGCGGGCCAGCGCTGGGACACCGCCTTGCGGCGGGTATAGAAACGCACCGCATCGGGGCCGTAGGCGTGCAGGTCGCCGAACAGCGACTCCTTCCAGCCGCCGAAGCTGTGGAACGCCACCGGCACCGGCAGAGGCACGTTGATGCCCACCATGCCCACCTCGATGGCATCGGCAAAGCGCCGAGCGGCCTCGCCGTCCCGGGTGAAGACGCAGGTGCCGTTGCCGTACTGGTGGGCGTTGATCAGCGCGATGGCCTCCTCGAAGGTCGCGACGCGAACCACGCAGAGCACCGGACCGAAGATCTCGTCGCGGTAGATGCTCATCTCCGGGGTGACCCGGTCGAACAGGGTGGCGCCCAGGAAGTAGCCCGGCGATTCCGTCACCAGCGGGTGCCGGCGGCCGTCCACCACCAGCTCGGCGCCGGCCGCGTCGCCCTGTTCGATATAGCCCGCGACCTTGTCGCGGTGAGCGGCGTTGACCAGGGCGCCCATGTCGAGGCCGCGCTCTGTGCCGGGGCCGATCTTCAGAGTGCGCGCCTGCTCACCGACCCGCGCCACCAGGGCATCCGCGGTGGCATCGCCCACGCAGACCGCCACCGAGATCGCCATGCAGCGCTCGCCGGCACTGCCGTAGGCGGCGCCGATCAGGGTGCTGGCGGCGTTGTCCAGGTCGGCGTCGGGCAGCACCACGGCGTGGTTCTTGGCCCCGCCCAGGGCCTGGACGCGCTTGCCGTTGTCGGCACCGCGGCGGTAGATCGCCTTCGCCACCGGGGTGGAACCGACAAAGGAGAGCGCCTTCACGTCGGGGGCGTCGATGAGCGCCTCCACGGCCTCGCGGTCGCCGTGTACCACCTGGAAGAGCCCGGCAGGCAGGCCCGCTTCCTCCAGCAGCTCGGCCATCTTGAGGGACGCCGAGGGCACCTGCTCGGAAGGCTTGAGGATGAAGGCGTTGCCGCAGGCCAGCGCCATGGGAAACATCCACAGCGGCACCATGGCCGGGAAGTTGAACGGCGTGATGCCGGCGACGATGCCCAGCGGCTGATGGTTGGACCAGGTGTCGATGCCGGGGCCGGCGTTATGGGAGTACTCGCCCTTGAGCAGCTCCGGCACGCCGCAGGCGTACTCGACGTTCTCGATGCCGCGCTTGAGCTCACCCATGGCGTCCTCGAGCACCTTGCCGTGCTCCTCGGCAACCAGGGCGCAGATCTCGTCGGCGTCGCGCTCCAGCAGCATCTTGAAGCGAAACATCACCTGGGCGCGCTTGGCCGGGGGCGTATCGCGCCAGGCCGGCTGCGCCGCCCGGGCGGCGTCGATGGCGTGCTCCACGAGCGCGGCGTCGGCCAGAGGCACGCGGCCGATCGCCTCGGCGCTGGCGGGATTGGTCACGTCCAGGTAGCGGTCGCCGGGCAGGGGGTCACCGCCGATCCAGTGGGTCAGGGTCTGCATGTTGCGTCCTTGGGGTTCAGAATTCACGGCCGAGCAGGGCCTCGCTGAAGGGGTAGCGGGAGAGCTTGGCGATGCCGGTATCGGTGATCAGCACCTCCTCCTCGAGCTTGACGCCGTCGGCGGCACCCACCTCGCCGATATAGCTCTCCACCGAGACCACCATGCCGGGTTCGAGAATGCCGTCCTTGGAGAAGCGGTCGAAGTCCATATGGTGCGCCACCAGCGGGGTCTCACCGTGCATGCCCACCCCGTGGATGATCGACGGGTAGCGGCGATCCAGGAAGCGCTCGGGAATCTTCCAGGCCTGCTCGGCGATCTCGCGGTAGCTCATGCCGGGCTTGAGGATGCCCATGTTGTGGTGCACCTGGTCATAGGCCATGCGGTAGAGCTCGCGCTGATAGGCGCTCGGCTTGCCCGGGCCAACGTGGAAGGTGCGCGAGAAGTCGGAGTAGTAGCCGTGGCAGCCGATGGTGTCGGTGTCCAGCGCCACCAGTTCGCCGGGGCGGATCTTGCGATCGCTGGCCTCGTGGAACCAGGGATTGGTGCGCGGCCCGGAATTGAGCAGGCGGGTCTCGATGAACTCCCCGCCGCCGCGGATCACTTCGCCGTACATGATGGCGAACAGCTCGTTCTCGGTGACACCGGGCTTGATGGCGGCTTCCACCTCGGCCACCGAGGCTTCGCTTGCCGCCATGGACTGGGCCAGGCAGGCGACCTCCTCGGGGGTCTTGATCCGCCGGCAGTGCAGGGTGTCCTGCATGCAGTCGTAGACATCCAGTCCCTGGGCCTCCAGCGAGCGCGCCAGGTTGAGCGCGCAGCGATCCAGGCCGACCTTGCGGTTGCCACGGCCGTGCTCCTCGACCAGCTCGGCGATCTCCACGCCGAAGGGGTCCGAAGAGAGGTTGTCGCGCTGGTTCACCGCCGACCACACCACCTTGGAGGTGCGCGACTCGTCGATGGTCTCCAGCCAGGTGGAGATATGCGCGCTGCCCGGATACTCGAAGAGGATGATCGGACCGTCCAGCGGCACATAGACATAGCGCGTGGAGTTGCGCAGGAAGTAGCCGAACATGTTGCGCGAGCCGGTGGCATAGCGCTGGTTGTTGGGATCGAACAGCACCAGGGCGGCGTAGCCCTGCTCGGCCATCATGGCGCGCAGGCGCGCCAGGCGCCCGGCGCGCAGCTGTCTGGGATCGAAGGCGGTGGGAATGCTGTCGCCGTTGGCCATCGGGGCGGAGGGGACGACCGGTATCTGGTCCGGTTCGCTGTCGGTCAGCTTTTCCGACTCTACGATGCTCATGGTATCTCTCACTGTGTCGTCAGGGCGATGGCCGCCTGACATGCGGCCATCCGGTTGGGCGTGCCTGTCGGCGGGAAGGCGGCCCTCAATCGGCCAGGCTGTCGGTGCGGTTCATGCCCTCCTTGAGGAGGCGTTCATGTACCGGGGCCATGCGGCCGAAGATGTTGCGGGCACGCTCGGGACGGCCGATGAAGCCCGGCTCCTTGGCATAGGCGAAGATCACGGTGTGGCGCTCCTTGTCGCCCTCCACCGGCGTCACCCGGTGCAGCGAGTAGCGGCCGAAGAACACCTGCAGGTCACCGGGTTGAAGGTCGAGGGACTTGAGGCGCGAGCGGTCGCCGTCGATCACCTTTTCCACCTCCTCGAAGTTCTCGCCCTCGGGGCTGCGGATGCCCGGGGCGTACTCGAAGGTGCCACCACCGTGGGACTGACGGGTCATCATGGTGACGATGAATTCGTTGGTGTCGTAGTGCCAGGGGTGCTGGCAGCCCTCGCGCAACACGTTGACCACCAGATCGGCCAGCGGGTCGGCATACTGGTGGATCTCCTCCATGCCCACCACGGCGCCGATGAAGCGCTGGAAGCCGGGATGCTCGTAGACCTGGCGGATGATGGTGTCGCCGTCGATGCGATCGCCGGCGACGAAGCCGTTGGTGCGGTCGTCGAAGCGATTGAGCGGGTGGCTGGCCGGGAGCGCGGGATCGCCGGCGCTGTTGTAGGGGTTGGTCTCGGTCTGGTTGTAGTGGGCCTGCGGCGACAGGCGCTCGGTCTCGCGCTCGAGACGCGCCAGCGCCTCCTCGGGGACGAAGTTCTTGAGGACCACGCAGCCGTCCTGGTCGAGCTGGCGGCGGCAGCTCTCGATCAGCTCGCGGCCCGCCGGGCTGTCCAGGTCATCGATGGGGTAGCGGGCCAGATCGATCAGACCCTGCAGTGAGGCGGTCTCTTGCGTGTCGGCCATGGCGTGCATCTCGGCGTACTCCTGTCATCAGGGGATGAGCGTTGTCTGGGTTATGCTGTGGACAGAGTAATCAGCCAAGATTCATAATTTAAATGAATGGTTGAGATACAACCCATTTAAGAGGCTCATTGATCATGGATACCGACCTGCTGCGCGCCTTCGTCACCGTGGCCGAATGCGAGGGCTTCAGCGCCGCCGGCAAGGTGCTGCACCGCACCCAGTCGGCGATCAGCCTGCAGATCAAGCGCCTGGAGGATCAGATGGGCAAGGCGCTGTTCCAGCGCACCAGCCGCAGCGTGATGCTGACCGCCGGCGGCGAGCGGCTGCTGCCCTATGCGCGCCATATGCTCAAGCTCGAGGACGAGGCGCGCGAGGCGCTGGGCGAACTCTCGCGTGGCGAGATGATCCGCTTCGGGACCTCCGAGGAGCAGGCCGCGACCTACCTGCCGCAGCTGCTGCCGCGCTACGCCGAGCGTTATCAGGCGGCGCGCCTCGAAGTGCAATGCGACATCAGCGCCTCGCTGGTCGAGGCCTTTCAGGAGGGGCTCCTGGACGTCGTGCTGTCGATTCGTCACGCCCCGACCCAGTCGGGCCACCTGCTGGGCTGGGAGCCGATGGTGTGGGTCGTGGCCGAGGGTTGCCAGCCGCAGGCATGGGATACCCTGCCGCTGGCCCTCAACCCCGAGGGGTGCATCTTCCGCGCCCATGCGCTGTCGGCCCTGGGCCGGGAGGCGCGACGCTGGGAGACGCGCTATGTCAGCCAGTCGCCGACGGGGATCAACCTGCCGGTTCAGGCGGGGCTGGCAGTGACCGTCAAGACGCCGCGCAGCGTGCCGGCGGGGTGTCGCATCGTCGGCGAGGAGGAGGGATTGCCCCCCCTGGGCCAGGTGGAGATCGAGCTGCATCGCCGACCGGGCCACACCAGCGAGGCGCTCGAAGCCTTCTGCCAGGAGCTCGAGTCCATCGTGACCGGGGAGGACACGGTGGCTTCGCCCCGACCGGGCGAGGTGCTCGACCGGGACGAGTGATCGTTCGCGACATCAGCCGCGCTGGTAGGTCCCCACCAGGCGGTTCATGCCCAGCAGATGGGGTTCGACCTGAACCAGCAGGTCGTGGAGCTTCAGCCCCTCGGGCAGGTCATCGGTGGGCTTGTCCAGCGCCAGCACCCAGAAGTAATACCGGTGCAGCCCATGGCCCTCCGGCGGCATGGGCCCGCCGTAGCCGAGCTTGCCGAAGTCGTTCTTGCCGCGCCGGCCCACCGAGGAGGCCTCCTCCAGAGTAGTGACGGACGCGGGTATGTTGTAGAGCACCCAGTGCACGAAGCCATAGGTGCCGTTCTGCACCAGGGGCGCGTCCGGATCGTGGCAGATCACCGCGAACCCCTTGGTCCCCTCGGGGGCATCCTGCCAGACCAGGGCGGGAGAGAGGTCATCGCCCTCCCCGGTATGCTTGACCGGAATGGCGCCGCCATTTTCGAAGGCGGGGCTGGTGAGTCGCATGCTCGACAAGGCAAAGGCCATCGGTGATCCTCCTTGGGTAAACTGGTACAAGTGCCGACTCAGCGTGGGAAAAACCCGAGGAGCTGTCAACATGCCGAAGCGATTGCTGATTGTGGCCCATGCCCCCTCCCCCAACACTCGGACCCTGGCGGAGGCGGCCGAGCGCGGCGCCCGCCACCCCGAGATCGAGGGCGTCGAGGTGGTGGTCAAGGCACCGCTCGACGCCGGCCCCGAGGACGTGAGGGCCTGTGACGCCATCCTGCTCGGCACCACCGAGAACCTGGGCTACATGGCGGGCCTGATCAAGGACTTCTTCGACCGCTCGTACTATCCGGTACTGGAGGACAAACAGGGGTTGCCCTGTGCGCTCTATATCCGCGCCGGCCACGACGGCACCGGCACTCGGCGCGCCGTGGAGAGCATCGTCACCGGACTGCGCTGGCGCTGGGTACAGGCGCCGCTGATCCTGCGCGGGGAGTGGCAGGAGAGCTTCGCCGATCAGGTGGAGGAGCTGGCCATGGCGCTGGCCGCCGGGCTCGAGGCGGGTATCCTGTAGCGAGCCCATAAGGCGCGAGCGGTCATCAGACGACAGCGGCGGCGCCCAAGGGCGCCGCCGCTGCATGGTCAGACGATGTGAACGTTCACTTCAGGCGTTCGAACACCGTGGCCACGCCCTGCCCCATGCCGATGCACATGGTGGCCAGGCCCAGCGTGGTGTCGCGCTGCTGCATCACGTTGAGCAGGGTGGTGCTGATGCGCGTGCCGGAGCAGCCCAGCGGGTGGCCGAGGGCGATGGCCCCGCCGTTGAGGTTGACCTTGTCGTCCATGGCGTCGAGGAAGCCAAGGTCCTTGAGCACCGGCAGGCCCTGGGCGGCGAAGGCCTCGTTGAGCTCCACGGTCTGAATGTCGTCGCGGGTCAGGCCCGCGGCCTTGAGCGCCTTCTGCGAGGCGGGCACCGGGCCATAGCCCATGATGGAGGCGTCGCAGCCCGCCACGCCGGTGGAGAGGACCCGGGCGATGGGCTCGAGACCCAGAGCCCGGGCACGCTCATGGCTCATCACCAGCATCCCGGAGGCGCCCACCGACAGCGCCGAGGAGGTGCCGGCGGTGACGGTGCCACTCCTGGGGTCGAAGACCGGCTTGAGCTGGGCCATCTTCTCCAGGCTGGCGTCGGCGCGAATCACCTCGTCGCGCTGGAACATCACCTTGAAGCCGCGCTCGTCGTGGCCCTCGACGCCGATGATCTCGTTGTCGAACAGCCCCTTCTCCATGGCCGCCTGGGCGCGCTGGTGGGAGCGCACGCCGAACTTGTCCTGATCCTCTCGGGAGATGCCGTGCATCTTGCCCAGGATCTCGGCGGTCAGCCCCATCATCATTGCCGCCTTGGCCGCGTGTTTGCTCACCGACGGGTTGACGTCGACGCCGTGCATCATGGAGACGTGCTCCATGTGCTCCACGCCGCCCACCATGTAGACGTCACCCATGCCGGCCTTGATGTTGGCCGCAGCGATGTGCAGCGCGCTCATGGAGGAGCCGCACAGGCGGTTGACCGTCTGGGCCGGCACGCTGCGCGGGATACGCGTCATGATCGCCGCGTTGCGGCCCACGTTGTAGCCCTGCTCCAGGGTCTGGTTGACGCAGCCCCAGATGATGTCATCGATCTCGGCCGGATCCAGGCCGGCGCTGCGGTCGAGCAGCGCCTCCATCACCGCGGCGGAGAGGTTCTCGGCGCGCACGTGGCGGAAGGCGCCGTTCTTGGCCTTGGCCATGGCGGTACGCACGCCGTCGACCACCACGATATCTCTCGGGTTGAAGCTCATCGTTCTGTTACTCCTGTTCGCGGTGGTGGACTCAGGCCTGGGCCGTGTCGGCGTAGAAAGTCTCGCCGGCGGCGGCCATCTCACGCAGCTTCTCGGTGGGGGCGTAGAGCGGCCCCAGCGTCTCGGCCAGGCCATCGGCCAGCTTGACGAAGGCCGCCACGCCCATGGCGTCGATATAGCGCAGCGCGCCGCCGCGGAAGGGCGGGAAGCCGATGCCGTAGATCAGCGCCATGTCGGCCTCGGCGGGGCTGGCGACGATATCGTCTTCCAGGCAGCGCACGGCCTCCAGGCAGAGCGGCACCATCATGCGGGCGATGATCTCGTCGTCGCTGAATTCACGGCTCTCCTTCGCCACGCCCTCGACCAGCGCGATGGCGGCCTCGTCGCTCACCTTCTTCGGCTTGCCCTTCTTGTCCTCTTCATAGGCGTAGAAGCCCTTGGCGTTCTTCTGGCCCAGGCGATCGTTCTCGAACATCACCTGAATGGCGCTCTTGTCACCATTGCCACCCAGGCTGCCCATGCGCTCAGGGAAGCCCTCGGCCATCACCTCGCCGGCATGCACCGCGGTATCCATGCCCACCACATCGAGCAGGTAGGCGGGGCCCATGGGCCAGCCGAACTTCTCCATGATCTTGTCGACGCGCTGGAAGTCGGCGCCCTGTTCCATCAGCAGGCTGAAGCCGCCGAAATAGGGGAAGAGCACGCGGTTGACCAGAAAGCCCGGGCAGTCGTTGACCACGA
>PUOM01000074.1 GCA_003552795.1 Halomonas sp.
GCCGCCGGCAAACGGCGTACCGATGGCGTCCACGGTGAAGTAGGCATCCTGCTCGGCGCCAATAGGCTGCCAGAACCGCTCGCTGACCAGATCCGCCACCGAGCGGCCCGCGGTGCGGGCGATGATCCACCCCAGGGCGTCAGAATTCACAGTGCGGTAGCCGAAGGCCTCGCCGTGGGTGCCCTCGGGCTGCACCGTGGCCAGGAAGTCGTAGTAGCTGCGCGGCCCTTCGTAGTCGTCAGGCTTGGGCAGCGGGCTTGCCGCCGCGTTGTAGGTCCAGATCTCCGCCTTGGGGTCGGCGTAGTCCTCGCTGAAGTCGAGCCCGGTGGTCATCTCCATGACCTGCTGCACGGTCGCGTTGCCGAAGGCGCTCGCCTCGAGCTCCGGCAGGATCTCCGCCACCAGGGCCATCTCGTCCAGCACCCCTTCGGCCACCAGGATCTCGGCCAGAAGCCCTGTCACCGACTTGGTCACCGACATGGCGCCATGCACGCCGGCCTCTTCCAGGCAGCCCGCATAGCGCTCATGGACCACCCGCCCCTCGTGCAGCACCAGAAGGCCGTCGGTGTAGTTGGCGTCGAAGGCCGCCTCCCAGGTCATCGGCTCGCCGCCCCCCAGCGGGGTGAAGGTGACCGCGTCGATATTCGGATCCAGGGCATAGGGCAAGGGTCGCGGCGCCTCGAGGCCGCGGCTCACCCGCCGTGTCGGCAGCAGCTCGCGAAAATGACACACCGTCCAGCGCAGCTTGGGAAAGCTGAAATAGTCGCTGTCGGGCTGGCCGATGATCTTCTCGGAAGGCGGCGGGAAGCCCTGCATCCAGCCGAGCGCCACCGGATCGGACTCCGCCGCCGTGAGCGTGGGCGTCGACGCCAGTCCCTTAGAAGCCAGGGCCGTCAACCCGAGCACCGCTGCTGCCACGACCCAGCGCCGTGAAGGCTCGCCTGTCTGCCGGTCAGAATGCCGGGCGTTGCACATGATGGTCATGCCTTATCCTCCACTGATCCGGTCAGCCCCGAGTGTTGGCGTTTGGCGCCCGGCTTTCCATATTAAGCTTACCGTAGCGCCTTGCCGGGAATCAGCCAGCCCGGCACGAGACGCAGGAAGGCCACCATGCCGAACAGCTCTACCAGCGACTGGAAGACGATCACCACCACCGCCGCCTGCCAGGCCTCGGGCAGCGCCAGGGCGATGGGCAGCACCACGAAGGAGTTGCGGGTGGCGAAGCTGAAGGTGAGCGTCCTGGCCGCCGGGGGCGCCAGGGCGAAGGCGCGCCCCAGGGTCCGGCCCAGCAGGGCCGCCAGCGCCAGGTAGGCGATGAAGATCAACAGCACCTGCAGCAGCACGCCGCCCAGGGTCGTCACGCTGCCCACCTGGGTGGCAGCGATGCTGAACAGCACCGCGGCGAGCAGCGGCACGGGCAGCCAGCCGAGCCCCGCCACCAGGCGTCGAGCAGTGGGGCGGCGCCTGGCCAGACGCTCGGTCAGCCAGGCCGTCGCCAGCGGCGCGAGGATCAGCCCGGCGAAGGCGGTGAGCAGCGGCCCGCTGATCGCCACCCGGGCCCAGTCGGCACCCAGGAAGAGCCAGAGGTAAGCCGGCAGAGCCACCAGCTGCACCAGCAGCAGCAAGGGGGCGGCGGCAATCGCTCGGCCGGCGTCGCCCTTGCCCAGATGGGTGAAGCTGATAAACCAGTCGGTGCAGGGCACCAATAGCACCAGCAGCACCCCGACCTGGACGGCGGGCGCCAGGGGTAGCAGGACCACCAGACTCCCCACCGCCAGGGGCAGGATCAGGAAGTTGCCGACCAGCAGGGCCGCGCCAAAGCGCCAGCCCCGCGCCGCCAGGCCGAGCCGGCCCAGCGGTACCTGGGTGAAGGTGGCATAAAGCAGCAGGCCAAGCAGCGGCCAGAGCGCGCCCTCCAGCGCCTCGGCGGCCTCGGGGCGGGTCAGCCCCAGGCCGAGCCCCGCCAGGATCGCCGCCAGGTAGCCCCACACCTGGTGGCGCTCCAGCGCCTCACGCACGGGTGGCGTCGCCCTCGATGGCATCTGCCATCAGCGCCCCGGTCTGCACCCGCCACTGGGCGGCGTAGCGGCCGTCGGCCTCCAGCAGTGTCTCGTGGCTGCCGCGCTCCACCACCTGGCCGCCCTCGATCACCACGATCTCGTCGGCGTGAACGATGGTGGAGAGGCGGTGGGCGATCATGATCACGGTGCGGCCGTGGGCGATCCTGCGCAGGGAGCGCTGGATGGCGGCCTCGGTCTCGTTGTCCACGGCGCTGGTGGCCTCGTCCAGCACCAGGATGGGCGGGTCCTTGAGCAGCGCCCGGGCAAGCGAGAGCCGCTGGCGCTGGCCGCCGGAGAGTCGAATGCCCCGCTCCCCCACCGGGGTGTCGAGCCCCTGGGGCAGCGCCTGGATAAACTCCCACGCCTCGGCGGTCTTGGCCGCCGCGACGATGGCCTCCCCCGCGGCGTCCGGCTTGCCATAGGCGATATTGTCGCGAATCGAGCCCTCGAACAGGTAGACGTCCTGGCTCACCAGGCCGATGGCGCCGCGCAATGAGGCGAGGCTCACCTGGTCGATGGGCTGGCCGTCGATCAGCACCCGCCCGGCGCTGGGGTCGTAGAAGCGCAGCAGCAGCTTGATCAGGGTCGACTTGCCGGAGCCGGTGGCCCCCACCAGGGCCAGCGTATGGCCGGCGGGCACCCGGAGGCTGATGTTCTCCACACCGACCTCGCTTGCCGCATAGCGAAAGCTCACCCCTTCGAAGCTCACCTCGCCGCGCAGCGGCTCGGCCAGCGGCGTGGTGGCGTTGTCGCGCACGGTGATGGGCACCGCCAGCAGGTCGAGGATGCGCCGGGTGCTGGCCATGGCGCGCTCGAACAGATCGATCACCTCGGCCAGGCCGGTCAGCGGCCAGAGCAGCCGCTGGGTGAGGAACACCAGCACCCCGTAGGCGCCCACGTTGAGGTCCCCGCGCAGGGCGAGCATGCCGCCCACGGTAAAGGTGGCCAGGAAGCCGGCGAGGATCGCCATCCGGATCACCGGAATGAAAGCCGAGCTGACCCGGATGGCGCGGCGGTTGGCCTCCACGTAGGCCTCGCTCACCTCGCGCAGCCGCGCCGCCTCCCGGGCCTCGCTGGTGAAGCTCTTGATGGTGGCGATGCCGGCCAGGTTGTTGGAGAGCCGGCTGGCGAGATCCCCCACCTTCTCGCGCACGTCGGCGTAGAGCGGCCCCGCCTTGCGCTGGAAGAAGAAGGCGCCCCAGATGATCAGCGGAATCGGCGTGAAGGCGAGCAGCGCGATCAGCGGCGAGATCACGAAGAAGACCGCGCCCACCGCCACCACGGTGACGCCCACCTGGATCAGCGAGTTGGCGCCGCCATCGAGGAAGCGCTCCAGCTGGTTGACGTCGTCGTTCATGGTGGCCACCAGCTGCCCCGAGCTCTTCGACTCGAAGTAGGCCATGTCGAGGCGCTGGGCGTGCTCGTAGGTGTCCAGGCGCATGTCGGCCTGGAGGCGCTGGGCGAGGTTGCGCCACAGGACCTTGTAGAGGTATTCGAAGATCGATTCGCCGGCCCAGATAAAGAAGGTGAGCACGGCCAGGATCATGATCTGCTCCTGGGGCGTGGTGAAGCCGAGCCGCGCCACGAAGCTGCGCTCCTGGTTGACCACCACGTCGATGGCCACGCCGATCAGGATCTCCGGGGCGATATCGAAGATCTTGTTGATGATCGAGCAGCTGGTGGCGGCGATGATGCGCCGCCGGTAGCCGCGGGCGTAGCGCAGCAGGCGCACCAGCGCCTGGAAGCTGTTGGGTGAGGCACTGGCGGATGAGGCGGAGATGGTCATGAGGCGTCCTTGTGCTTAGCCAGCGAAGCATAGCCGAGGGCGCCCGCCCCCGGCCAATGCCGCTGCAACCAGGACTCCTGATGCGTTCCGGCTTCGGCAACGCGGCGTTTCGGCCTCGCCGCTGTTCGCCGGGGAACTTTCGGGCCTAGAATCGCCGCTGCATTTGAGAATCAAACTCATTCAAGAGGACGCCATGCTTCGCTCAGCCCACTCCTTCCGGCCCAAGGCGCTGGCCAGCGCCATCGCCCTGGCCGCCGTTACCGCCCTCCCCGCCCAGGCCCAGTCCGGTGACGGCGCTCGCCTGGAGAACATCGTGGTCACCGCCGCCGGCTTCGAACAGGCGCTGCGCGATGCGCCGGCCAGCATCTCGGTGGTCACCCGGGAGGAGCTAGAGCGCAGGCGCTTCTCCAACATCGGCGAGGCGATCGCCGACGTGCCCGGGGTCGACGTGCGCTCCGGCACCGGCAAGACCGGCGGGCTCAACGTCAGCATCCGCGGCATGCCGGCGGAGTACACCCTGATCCTGATCGATGGTCGCCGTCAGAATACCGCCGGCAGCGTGACGCCCAACGGCTTCGGCGAGACCGCCACCGGCTTCATTCCACCGCTCTCCGCCATCGAGCGCATCGAGGTGATCCGGGGGCCCATGTCGACCCTCTACGGCTCCGACGCCATGGGCGGAGTGATCAACATCATCACTCGCCGGGTGGCCAGCGAGTGGAGCGGCTCGGTGGCGGTGGACACCACCTTTCAGGAGGACCGCGACGCGGGTAACTCCCAGACCCTCAACCTCTATGCCACGGGCCCGAGGGCTTCGGCCAGCTGGTCAATATCGATCGCGCCGAGACTCGGGGCATCGAATTCAGCACCCGGGTGGAGCTGACTCCCTCCTGGCACC
>PUOM01000232.1 GCA_003552795.1 Halomonas sp.
CAATATAGTAGCGGGTGCCGCCGCTACTGCCGGCCAGGCTGGCGCTGTAGCGCTGGGTATTGAAGGAGCCGCCGCCCACGGAGACCCGCGGTTGGGGATCCCCCTCTTCGCCTTCCGGGGTAAAAAGCTGTACCACACCCCCCACCGCATCGGCCCCGTAGAGGCTGCCGCGGGGGCCGCGCACGATCTCGGCGCGCTCGAACATCCGCGGATCAAGGAACTGCCAAGCGGCACCGCCAGTGGTGGCGGAGCGCAGTCGAATGCCATCGATCAGCAACACATTCTGATCGCTATTGGTGCCGCGGATGAAAACGCTGCTCTGCTTGCCGAAGCTGCCGTTGGAGGACACGTCCACCCCGGGCTGGCCGCGGAAGAGGTCGGTGACGCTGGTGGGATCCTGGCGGCGCAGGGTGGCCTCGTCGAGCAGGGTCACGGAGGCGAGCGTCTCGTCGGCGGTACGCGGCGCCAGGGCGGCAGTCACCACCATGGGATTGAGGCTATGGGGTTCGCTGCTGCTCGCGGATTGAGGATCAGCGGCCTGAACGGCCAGAGGGAGTGCTGCCAGGGCGAAGGCCGCCAGGCTGCGGGTGGCGAAAGTCGTGTTCATGTCTGTCCCTTGCTCGCCGTGCTCACCCGCACGGCATTCTGCTTCTGATGGGCCGAACGGCGGGAGAGAAGGCAAGGGAGGGAAGCGGCGCGAATGGAACGGTCGATGCCCTGCCTGATGACCGCCCTCCGCGATTCGGCATGCGCTCTCGGGCCGGTCTCCGGACTGACGAGCGAGGGCCTGGCGTGATGCCAGGAACCCTGCTGAACCGCCGCCTTCCCATGCCGATGGCACAGTGGCGATGTGGCGGTTCTTGACTCGATCACCGTTGCGGGGGCAGCGTCGGAGTGACAGGCCATCGAGACAAAGGCCGCGCACCGACTTCCCGTTTACCTGGCGGCACTTGCTCCGCCAGCACCTGAGAGAGCGCACAAGCTAGCAACCCGCGCCCCCGGGGTCAACGTCGAAAGTCGAACGCTTGACTTAAAATTATTTTATTTCAATTGCTTGCAGAGCCCGTGACGCAGATACCAGACCGCCCGGCTGCGCGCCGCCGCGGCCTGAACAAGCCAGCCATTGTGGTCACGCAGGCGCCGTGGCGCCGGGTCCATGGGCACGATGCCACGCCCCATCTCATCGAGGATCAGCACCGCCTCGCCGGGGGCGGCGGCGAGGCCGTCGAGCAGGCCAGACCAGAGCCCGCGCAGGGCCTCGTCGTCCGAGGTCTCGGCCAGAGCGGCGGCGAGCCAGTCGGCGATGCCGTCGACCACCAGAACCTCTCCCCCTCCCCGGGCTTCCAGGCAGGCGGCGGCCTCCCCCGCCGCCAGCCGATGCCAGCGAGCACCGGGAAAGCGCTCCGCCGCTAGCCGGCGTCGGCCCGAGCCGGCACCGCCGATGAGGCTCTGCATTGCCACTCTCCTCCCTGACTCTCGATCTCGAAGCGCCGGCCCTCGGCCTGCCCCACCACGCCCTCCCAGAAGTCGGTGCCCTCGAGGCGGCGGCGCAGCTCACGGATGGCGCCGCCGTGGCTTACCGTCAGTACCCGACGCTGCCCCCGCTCGGCGGCCTGGGCCAGCACGCCCTCGAGCCAGGCCTCGAGGCGCGCCCAGAGGGCCGCGGCGGATTCGCCGCCGGGGGGCGCCTGGCGGCCGGCGCTGTCGACCCAGGCGCGATAGCGCGGGTCATCCTTGAGTTCCTCCCAGGTGCGCCCCTCGTAATCGCCGAAGTCCAGCTCCCGCAGCCGGGCATCAAAGCTCGCCTCCCAGGCCCGCCCCGCCCCGATGTGGTCAAGGGTCTGGCGGCAGCGGGTCAGGTCGCTGCAGTGCACGGCGTCGAAGGCCTCGTCCGCCAGGTGGTCGCGCAGGCGGTCGAGCCCCGGCAGGGCGTCGGGCAGCAGCAGCGGAATATCCCGCTGGCCCTGGTAGCGGCGCTCAAGGTTCCAGCGGGTCACCCCATGGCGAACCACCACCAGCTCCAGGCGATGAGCAGCAGCCATAGTTCTCCTCCTTCGATGGCGGCACCCACGATATCGCCGTTGATGCCGGTAAAGGCCCGCACCATGGCGAGGCCGTACAGAAACAGAAAGACGCAGAGAGCGCCGAGCAGCCAGGCGCCGCCGGGCACGAAGCCGAAGAGCGGCAGCAGCACCAGCAGCGCCAGGCCCAGGTCACGCCTTGCCAGGTGCTGGCGCCAGGTCCAGGCGAGCCCCTCGCGCCGCGCCAGGGGAGCCAGGCGCAGCAGCAAGAGCGCCCCGAAGCGCGCCAGCGCCGGCAGCGCCAGCCACAGCCAGGGGCTCGCCCCGGCCTCCAGCAGGGCCCAGATCAGCGCCGCCTTCCAGGCGAGCAGAAAGACCAGGGCGAGGATCGCGAAGCTGCCCACCTGGCTGTCCTTCATGATCGCCCAGCGCTTTTCCAGGGGCGCATTGCTGCCCAGGGCGTCGGCGATATCCATCACGCCATCCAGATGCAGCCCCCCGGAGAGCGCCACCCAGAGGCTGAGCAGCGCAAGGGCAAGCAAGGGGGTGGGCAGCCCCTGGCCCAGTATGGCCAGGGCCGCCAGGGCCGCGCCGATCACCAGGCCCGCCAGCGGAAAGCAGCGCAGCGCCCAGCGGCAGGTGGCGGCGTTCCAGGGGCAGGCGACGGGCAGGGGAATCCGGGTCAGGAACTGCAGGGCCAGCGCGAGCCCATAGAGGGCCTCTTTCATGGGAGCGTCTCCGGGTCGTGGTCGTCGATAGGCTTCCAGTCGATGGGCAGGCCGGCCACGACCTCCACCACCCGGTCGGCCTCCCGGGCCAGGCGCCGGTGCAGCCGCTGCAGGAAGGCGATATAGCGCCGGGTCTCGGCGTCTTCCGGGGGAAGGTCCTCGTTGAGGTCGTTGGAGACCACCACCAGGGCGATCCCCCGTGCCCGGGCCGCCGCCAGGCACTCGGCCAGCAGCGCTTCGCCCTCGGCGTCGCTGCCGCCGCCGCCGTAGCGCCACTGGCTGGCCCAGAGGGTCAGGCAGTCGAGCAGCACGCTGTCGCCATCGCCCACCTCGGCCAGGGCCGCGTCGAGGGCCAGCGGCACCTCCAGGGTGTGCCACCCCGCCCCGCGCTCCCGGCGGTGGCGGGCGATGCGCGCGGCCATTTCGGCGTCCGAGGCCCGGGCCGTGGCCAGGTACCAGCGTCGGCCGCCGCGCCGGGCGTGCCAGCGGCAGAGCAGCGCCTCGGCGTAGCGGCTCTTGCCGGAGCGGGCGCCGCCGCTGACGAAGGCGATCATCGGCGCACCTCCGGCCGGGCTATATCGGCCATATCGCCCAGGGCATCGCCAAGCGCCGCCAGCAGCCGGGCGTTGGCCGAGGCGTCACCCAGGGCCAGGCGCAGCCAGCCGCCGTCGAGGCCCGCAAAGCCCTCGGTGTGACGGGCCAGCACGCCGCGGCGCAGCAGCGCCGGCAGCAGGTTCCGCGTGGCCTCGCGGCCCGCCGGGTGGCGCACCAGAAAGAAGTTGGCGTGGCTCGGCACCACCGCAAGCCCCAGGGCCTCGAGGCCCGCCCGCAGCCGGGGCCGCTCGGCGGCGAGCCAGGCCCGGGTCGCCGCCTGGAAGTCGCGGTCCGCCAGCAGGGGCGCCACCAGGGCCGCGGCCAGGGCATTGACGCTCCAGGCGGGCTGGCAGGCCCGGGCCGCCGCCACCGCCTCGGGGGCGCCGAGCAGATAGCCCAGGCGCAGCCCCGGCAGGGTGAACTGCTTGGTCAGCGAGCGCAGCAGCAGCAGGTGCGGATACGCGGCGAGCAGCGGCGTCAGCGCCTCCTTGTTTTCCCCCTGCCCGGCCTCGTCGCCAATGAAATCCACGAAGGCCTCGTCCACCACCAGCCGGCAGCCCCGCGATGCGGTCAGCGCCAGCAGGCGTTCCACCTCGGCCCGGGGCTCCAGGGTGGCGGTGGGGTTATTGGGGCGGCAGAGCCAGAGCAGCCGCGCCTCACCCAGCCCCGCGGCGATGGCCTCGACGTCGAGGCGAAAGTCCGGCGGCGTCAGCGGCAGCGTCACCGCCGGCAGACCCTGGGCCGCACAGGCCCGGGCATACTCGGCGAAGGTGGGCTCGACGATGGCCGCCGGCGCCCCGGGCCGCTCCCGGGCCTGTAGCGCCGCGGCCAGGAAGATAGCCTCGGCGCCGCCGTTGGTCAGCAGCACCTGCTCCGGGGCCACGCCCTCATGGGCGGCGATGGCCTCGCGCGCCTCGCGGTAGTCGGGATCGGGGTAGCGGGCGAGCGCCTCGGGCTCGGCGAGCCGCGAGTTCAGCCACTCATGCAGCCAGGCCGGCGGCCCCAGGGGGTTGAGGTTGGCGCTGACGTCCAGCACCGGCGTCGTCTCATCCAGGCCGAAGCGCGCCAGCAGGGGGCCGGGCTGGCCCCCGTGCAGGGGCCAGCCGCCGGCGGGCAGGCCGCGCCCCGGGGCGCTCACGGCAGGAACTCCATGAGCAGCACCGCCAGCGCCAGCAGCGCCAGAAACCCCAGCCAGCCGCCGTGCATCAGGCGAATGGCCGCGCCGATATGGGCGCAGCGCAGCGGCTCCCCGGGCGTGCCCAGGCGGGCGCGTTCGGAGACCTTGCCGCGGTAGCGGTTGGTGCCGCCGAGCTGAACGCCCAGCAGGTTGGCCACCATGGCCTCGGGCCAGCCGCTGTTGGGGCTGGGGTGGCGGGGGGCCTCGCAGCGGGTGGCGGCCA
>PUOM01000224.1 GCA_003552795.1 Halomonas sp.
CTGTACAGTCTATGCCACCCGTTGGCATGCCGCAACACCAGCAGTGCTATCGCACTGCCCGCTTACCTCCCCGCCCGAGTGGGCGAGGGTTCACGCGGATTTTGCTGAATGCCTCCATTGAAGCGGCGCGGGCCGGAGAGCACGGCAGGGGCTTCGCGGTGGTGGCCGGCGAGGTCAGGGCACTGGCAGGTCGCAGCGCCGAGGCAACCCGCAGCGTGGAGTCCCTGGTCAACGATATCGGGACCAGCATCCACTGCGTGGTGGAGGATATCGGCGCGCTGATGGGGCGCGTCGGCCACCAGGCGAGTCAGATGACGGCGGTGGGCGAGCGGCTTGCCACCATGTCGGAAGGCGTCGAGGGGGTCGAGCGGGAGATCGCCGAGATCGCCACCGCCATGGAGGACACCCGGCACCACAGCCAGCGCATTGCCGGCACCCTGAAGACGCTCTCCCGGGAGGTGGACGAGGGGAACCGCGACATGCACGACCTGGCGAGCCAGGCGCGCACTCTGATGCAGAGCGCCGAGGAGGTTGAGGCGGCGCTGGCGCAGCAGCGCCTCGATGGGCGCCATCAGCAGGTCTATCGCGTGGCCCGCCAGGCCGCGGATCAGCTGCAGACCCTGATGGAGAGGGCGCTGCGCAAGGGGGAGCTCAGCGTAGAGCAGCTCTTCGATACCGGCTATCAGCCCGTGCCGGGGACCGAGCCGGTCAAGTACCGCACGCGCTTCGATGATTTCTGCGACCGACACCTGCCGGCGATACAGGAGCCGCTGCTCGAGACCCACGGCCTGGCCTACGCCATCTGCATCGACCGCAACGGCTATGTGCCCACCCACAACCAGGCGGTAAGCCAGCTGCCCACCGGGGACCTGGAGCACGACCTGCGCTTCAGCCGCAGCAAGCGCATCTTCGATGACCCGACGGGAAGGCGCTGCGGCAGCCATCGCGAGCCGCTGCTGCTGCAGACCTACAAGCGGGATACCGGGGAGGTCATGCACGACCTCTCGGTGCCGCTGGTCATCGCCGGCAGGCACTGGGGCGGGTTCCGCCTGGGCTACCGCCCCGTGGTCGAGCGGCCGGTGGGAGGGAAATGCGAGGCCTCTCCGGCGCCGTCACCCCGTGAGGGGGAGTGGCTGGGGGCTGCGGGCACTTCCGCTGTGCGTGCCGCCTCCCGGCAGGAGGCCGCGCCGGTGAGCTGATCAGGCCTGGGCAGACTCGCGCTTGGCCCGCCCCTGCCAGGCGGACCAGGAGTAGAGCGCCAGCGCCGTCCAGATCAGCGCGAAGGTGGCCAGCTGCACCGCGGTGAGCGGCTCGCCGAACACCGCGAGGGCGATGCCGAACTGGATGGTCGGGTTGATGTACATCAGAAAGCCCAGGGTGGCCAGACGCAGCCGTCGCGCCGCGCCCGCGAAGGCGAGCAGGGGCAGGGCGGTGATCACCCCGCTGGCCACCAGCAGCAGGCTGGTGCGGGTGTCAGCGAGGAAATGGGACAGGTCGACCTGCACCAGCCAGGTGATCGCCAGTAGCGCCAGGGGCAGCAGCATCAGGGTCTCCACGAACAGCCCCGAGAGGCCGTCCAGCGGCACCTGCTTGCGCAGCAGCCCATAGGTGCCGAAGGAGAAGGCCAGCCCCAGGCTGATCCAGGGCAGCTCGCCGAGCAGCAGCAGTTGGATCAGGATGGCCAGCGTGGCCAGCCCCACCGCGGCGGCCTGCAGCCGATGCATGGTCTCGCGCAGCACCAGCATGCCCAGCGCCACGTTGACCAGCGGCGTCATGAAGTAGCCCAGGCTCGCCTGCAGCACCTGGCGGGTCTCCACCGAGTAGATATAGAGTCCCCAGTTGAGGGCGATCAGCAGGGCGCAGCCCAGCACGCTGCCCAGGCGGCGCGGCTCGGCCAGTGCTCCGCGGATCGGCGTCCAGCGCCTGAGCAGTGTCACCAGCCCCACCAGGAACAGGCAGGACCACAGGATCCGGTGAATCAGGATCTCGAAGGCCGGCACGCCCTGAAACAGGGCGAAGAAGAGCGGGAAGCAGCCCCACATGATATAGGCGGAAAGGCCGAAGGCGACGCCCTTGGCGGGTTCACGATCGGAAGCGAGGGCGTCGCGTGGGCTCATCGGGATCTCGTCGGCGGTACCGGTAAAGGCTATACGTTAGCAGGCTATTGGCGTGGCCGCCACGGCCTGGCCCCCTGACGCCGCCCTTGCCCTGCGGTAGTCTAGGCGCGAGACCACCGAGCGGAGCCGGAGCCATGCGTGAACTGAGAACCACCCTGGTGCAGTGTGACCTGCGCTGGGAAGATCCCGAGGCCAACTGCCGGATGCTGGAGGAGACCCTGGGGGGGCTCGGCCAGGCCGACACCGACCTGATCGTGCTGCCCGAAATGTTCGCCACCGGCTTCACCATGAATTCCCGGGAGATGGCCGAGCCGATGGCAGAGAGCCGCACCCTGGCCTGGCTCAAGGACCAGGCGCAGCAGCGTGGCTGCGTGGTCACCGGCAGCGTGGCGATCGTCGAGAACGGCGACTACTTCAACCGTCTGATCTGGGCGCGTCCCGACGGGTCCGTGGCGACCTATGACAAGCGTCACCTCTTTCGCATGGCCGGCGAGCATGAGCGCTACGCCATGGGCCATGAGCGGGTCATCGTCGAGCTCAAGGGCTTTCGCCTCCTGCTCAGCGTCTGCTATGACCTGCGCTTTCCGGTCTGGCTGCGTCAGCAGCCGGCGCCGGAGGAGCACTTCGAGTATGACGCCCTGCTCTGCGTGGCCAACTGGCCGGCCCCGCGGCGCCACCCCTGGCGCATCCTGCTGCAGGCCCGCGCCATCGAGAACCTCTGCCCGGTGATCGGCGTGAACCGCGTCGGTGAGGATGCCAAGGGGCTCGGCTATGCCGGCGACTCCATGCTGATCGACGCCAAGGGCGAGGCGCTGATCGATGAGCCGGAGGGTCAGCCCTTCGTGAAGACCGCCACTCTGTCGCTGGATGAGCTGCAGGCCTTCCGCGAGAAGTTTCCCGCCTGGCGTGACGCCGATCACTTCACTCTCTCCGACGGAGTCGGCTACTGATGCGCCTGGACCGCTTCCTTTCCGAGACCACCGAGCTCACCCGCAGCCTGGCCAAGAAGGCGCTGCATCGCGGCGACGTCAGCGTCGACGGCGAGGTCGTCAAGAACCCCGCCACTCAGGTGGGCGAAGCGAGCCGAGTGACCTGGAACGACGAGCCACTGGCGCTGGTGGGTCTGCGCTACCTGCTGCTGCACAAGCCCGCCGGCGTGGAGTGCACCGCCCGGCGTACTCTCTACCCCCGCGCCATCGACCTCGTCGATCTGCCCAAGGCCGAGCGGCTGCAGACGGTGGGGCGCCTGGACGTGGACACCACCGGCCTGGTGCTGCTCACCGACGATGGCCAGTGGTCACATCGGGTCACCTCACCCAAGCACCGCCGAGGCAAGGTCTATCGGGTGACCCTGGCCGAGCCGCTGGAGGGGGAAGCGCTGGCGCGCGCCGTTGAAGCCTTCGCCGAGGGCGTGATGCTCGACGGCGAGGAGAAGCCCACTCGCTCGGCGGAACTGGCCATGCGGGAGCCCACGGTCGCCGAGCTCACCCTCTACGAGGGCAAGTACCACCAGGTGAAGCGGATGTTCGCCGCCGTCGGCCACCACGTGGTCGCCTTGCACCGGGAGTCCATCGGTCCGCTGGCGTTGGGCGACCTGCCCGAAGGCGAATGGCGCGAGCTGACCGCCGAGGAGATCGCCGCGTTCTGATGGCAAGGGCTGGTGTGGGGAATCTTACGAAGTTTAAGGAGCGTCAATGAAGGTCACGGTTTTCGGCACCGGCTATGTGGGCCTGGTGCAAGGCACCATCCTCGCTGAGGTGGGGCATCGGGTGGTCTGCGTTGACGTTGACGCCGACAAGGTCGAGAGGCTGAAGCAGGGCAGCATCCCGATCTATGAGCCGGGCCTGGAAGGTCTGGTCAAGGAGAATATCGCGTCCGGCAGGCTGAGCTTCACCACCGACGCGGCCATGGCCGTCGCGCATGGCGATATCCAGTTCATCGCGGTGGGCACGCCGCCGGATGAAGACGGCAGCGCCGACCTGCAGTACGTGCTCAGGGTGGCCGAGACCATCGCCGAGCATATGCCGGCCCATCGTATTCTGGTCAACAAGTCCACCGTGCCGGTGGGCACGGCGGACAAGGTGCGGGCGCAGGTGAGCGAGGTGCTCGAGGCCCGGGCCAAGAGGGGGGAAGTGGGCGAGGCGCTCACCTTCGATGTGGTCTCCAACCCGGAGTTTCTGAAGGAAGGCAGCGCCGTGGCCGACTGCCAGAAGCCGGATCGCATCATCATCGGCACCGAGGACGCGCGCAGCGTCGAGGTGATGCGCGAGCTCTATGCCCCCTTCAGCCGCCAGCACGAGAAGATCATCGTGATGGATGTGAAGAGCGCCGAGCTGACCAAGTACGCCGCCAACTGCATGCTGGCCACCAAGATCAGCTTCATGAACGAGATGGCGAACCTGGCCGAGCGGCTGGGGGCGGATATCGAGGCGGTACGCCAGGGCATCGGCTCGGACCCGCGCATCGGCTACCATTTCATCTACCCCGGCGTGGGCTACGGCGGCTCCTGCTTCCCCAAGGACGTGCAGGCGCTGGTGCGTACGGCCGACGGTATCGACTTCGACGCCAAGGTGCTCAAGGCGGTGGAGGCGCGCAACGCTGAGCAGAA
>PUOM01000307.1 GCA_003552795.1 Halomonas sp.
ATTCATTTTTCCAGGCTGCAGGATCTGAAGCTTGAGCGCAACAGCCTTTCACGTGAAGCAGACAGTGGCGTGTCGGTTACCAGGCCTTTCAGCCAGTATGACGGCGACAACAAGATGACCATTGTGGGTAACCCCACGCTGAGCAACATCCAGGTGATCATGATCGGTGTCCGGAACCCCAAAAGGACCAGTGAAACGCCCGGCGACGATGGCTTGCCCAAGTCGGCCGAGGTGTGGGTGAACGAGTTGCGGCTGTATGACTTCAACGACCAGGGCGGCTGGGCTGCTAATGCCCGCATCAATGCCACACTGGCTGACATTGGGAACATCAACCTGGCCGGATTCATGAGCACGCCCGGCTTCGGGGGCATTGATCAGCGTGTTGGCGAGCGGCAAATGGAAGAGGTTATCAATTACGATCTTTCCACGAACCTGGAGTTGGGGCGCTTGTTTCCGGAACAGATCAATGTACGTATCCCCATGCACTTCAGCTTCTCCGAGTCCATCAGCAACCCCCAGTACAGTCCGACCAACCCGGACCTCTTCTTTGAAGACGACCTGGAGTCTTATGAGACTACCGCAGAACAGGACTCCATAAGGCGGATATCACAAGACCTTGTCAAAAGAAGAAGCCTGAACTTCACCAACGTATCCTATGTGGGTTCAGGGGAAAACAGGTTTTACAGCCCGGGTAATTTCGATTTTACCTACGCCTATACGGAGACCTATGCGCGGAACATAGATATTGAATACGACAGGCAGCAGCACTGGCGCGGTGCGATCAACTACAACTATACCACAAGCCCAGTCAACGTCACTCCTTTTTCCGGCATTTCTTTATTTCAGCATGATTTGCTGAGGCTGTTCCGGGAGTTTAATTTCTATTACGCACCGCGCTCTGTTTCATTTCAAACCAGTATGGACAGGGGTTATGCGGAATCGTTGATGCGCGGGCGGAGTGAAGGCCTGATCGTTTTGGATCCCAACTATGTAAAATCTTTCGACTGGGACAGGAGGTATGACATCCGCTGGGATTTCACCCGGGCCTTGCGCCTGGAGTTCAATGCCACGACACAGGCACGCATAGATGAACCGGAGGGAGCCTTAGATGACGAGGCCCGTGAAGTGATCATGCAAAACATCCGCAGCCTGGGGCGCACAACGTTTTACACGCACCGCGCCACGCTGACCTATAACATTCCATTAAACAGGCTTCCTTTGGTAGACTTCATCAATGCCAACACGAGCTATGGCGCTGATTTTGACTGGGTTGCTGCACCAAGGGCTGCGTTGGATCTGGGCAATACCATTGAAAACTCACAGACTCTGCGAGTCAATGTCAATGCCAACCTGGTCAACCTCTATAATAAGATAGGGTTTCTGCAGCGCATTAATCAAGGCGGTGGAGGAGGAACTCCCCGGCAAGGTGGCAGAGGCGGGACACAACTTCCCAGGGGCGATCGTGAGGATAATGGTGATGAAACGCCGGAGCGGCCCAACTATGCAAAGATTGTAATGGAACGTCTCCTTCGCACGATGATGTCGGTGCGCAACCTGTCGATCAACTATACCCAAACCAGTGGCACGCACATGCCGGGTTTCGATCCTCAAGCCGGAATACTGGGGCAGGACTGGAACCTGATGGCTCCCGGAACGGCATTCATCTTCGGCAGCCAGGACGACATCCGCAACCAGGCCGCCAGGGAAGGATGGCTGGTACAATATGAAGACATAGACGGCAACATTGTTCCCCTCAACATCCCCTTTACACAAAATCAAACCCGCAATCTCACAGCCCGATCGCAAGTGGAGCCCGTCAGGGACCTTCGTATTGAAGTCACCGCACAGCGCAACCACGCCAGAACCAACAGCGAGTACTTTACTTCAATCGACGGACAATATGAGTCGTTCAACCCCATGGAAACAGGGAATTTCAGCATATCCTTCTTCGCCCTGGGAACTACTTTTGAAAGCATAGATGACCGCACCTACGAATCTGAGAACTTTGAAAACCTTAAAAACTACCGCCTGGATATCGCCATGCGCCTGGCAAACAGGAACCCTAACTGGGACGGGGAGGTCAACGACACCACCGGTTTCCCGACCGGCTATGGCCCCACTTCGCAGGACGTGCTGATCCCCGCCTTCCTTGCCGCTTACTCCGGGCGCGACCCCTCTTCCAGCACACTCAGCCCCTTCCTTCGTTTCCCCATGCCAAACTGGCGCCTCACTTACGACGGACTATCACGGCTGCCTGCCTTCCAAAGGCTATTCCAGTCATTCACCATAGGGCACGGTTACAGGAGCACATTTACCGTCGGAAGCTTCCAGTCAGACCCCAGGTATCGTGAACAGAACGGCTATCAGGTTGCAAAAAGCGAGGCGTCAGGAAACTATATTCCTGAATATGAAATTGGACAAGTTTCCATCAGTGAGCAGTTTAATCCACTGATCAATGTTGATGTCACCTGGCAAAACAACCTGATGACGCGAATTGAGGTGCGCCGATCGAGAGACATGGCGCTGAGTTTTGCAAACAACCAGGTCACCGACAACCAGCGTATGGAATACATCATCGGTGCCGGTTACCGATTCCAGGACTTGTCCTTTAACATCACCCAGGCAGGGCGCCAGCAGCGCATATCCAGCGACCTGATGCTGCGTTTCGACCTGTCTGTCCGTGATAACAAGACCATCCTGAGAAAACTCACCGAGGAAACCGATGTGATCTCCTCAGGCCAAAGGTCCATTGCCCTCAACACCTCCGCAGAATACCAGCTGAGCCCACGGGTTAACTTCAGACTCTTTTTCGACCGCACCGTGAATAACCCATTTGTCTCAAACCAGTTTCCAAACACCAACACCCACGGCGGATTTAGCCTGAGGTTTACACTCATGTAATGGGGTTTGAAGTTTGGGGTTTGAAGTTGCCAGAGTGCTTATGATGAATCGTGTGCGGTGACGTGTTATTGGGTTTGAAGTTTGGGGTTTGGGGTTTGAAGCTGCCTGAGATTTTGTAGTATTCCTGGTGATGCGACGCGTTACTGGGTTAAGGGGTTTGCGAGTTTTGGTGTTAAGGGGATAAAATGTGTGTACGGGTTTCGGTTGCCCGGACTTTTAGACCTTTTGACTTTTAGCCATTTCGTCCTTTTGTCCCTTCGTGCTTTCGTACTTTTACCCATCTATCCTCCCCATCCTGACATCCTCGCCGCACAAAGTCCGCCCAACCACCCCAAACCCAGCGCGTACCCCCGACCTTTAGACTTTTCGACCTTTTGGCCTTTCGACCTTTTGTCTTTTTATCCTTTTGTCCTGCCTTACTTCGACGCAAACGAAAACTTTTCCTTAAACCGGATGAGTTCTTCTTTGAAGGAGACCGGCCCGGATGTAATGAGGGGCAAAATGCGGTGATCCGGTCGAATCTTAATCTCGCGCATCACCAGGTGCTGGTTGACAAAGATCATCTCCAGGGCGGGATAGATCTCCTTGATCACGCCAGCGATATGCTCGATCGACAGGTTATGTTCGCTGAAGTTGTATGTGCCTGATGGCAGCTCGTGGCGCAACAGGTTTGCCAGCATGTTCACCAGCTTGCTCACGTGCACGAATGCCCTTTGCTGTTTGCCGTTACCGGTAATCTGTATCCTTCCGATGAAGTTGGCTTCAAACATAAACCGGTTGATCACCGCGTCAAACCTTACGCTTGGACTGTATCCATAGACATTTCCCGACCGGATGATCCATACCTGCCGGGAGTCCATCAGGCGTTCGACGTGCGCTTCACCGCGCAGTTTGCTGCTTCCGTAAAAGGTCTTGGGGTCAGGCGGAGTATCGATGCCGGTCATGTCCTCTGAGGCTCCATAGACCGAGGTCGTACTCAGATAAACCACCTTCTGCACATCGCTTTCTTCGATGGCATACACCAGTTCGGCGGTTCCCCAGTGGTTGATT
Source organism: Halomonas sp. (assembly GCA_003552795.1). Taxonomy (GTDB): domain Bacteria; phylum Pseudomonadota; class Gammaproteobacteria; order Pseudomonadales; family Halomonadaceae; genus Halomonas. Next base: position 3,952 of record PUOM01000307.1, read on the forward strand.
TGCTCAAACAAGTGGGCATTTTCGGTAGCCAGCGGCGTAGACACCTTTGCGGCCAGGTGATAGACCACGTCAATCCCCTGCAGGATCTGCCGCAACTTGCGCGAATCAAGCAGTTCCCCGTGAATGAAGCGCACCTTGCGGGGCTCGTTCCGGGTGTCCAGGAAAAGGTTGTAGTTTTTGCGGCTAAGGTTATCATAAATGATGATCTCCTCCACCGCAGGGTCTTTCAGCAGCTCAAAAACCAGTTCGTTTCCAATGTAGCCGGCACCGCCTGTGATTAATATCTTCATATGTTTATAATATTACAAATTACAGGTGTTCAATGCTTTGTGTTTTGGTTTCTCGCAGAGGACCGCTGATGGTCTCGCAGAGGCTCGCAGAATTGAATAACCATAGGTGATAAACCCCCCTGTCTGTCAAAATCCTGTTCCCGAATGGTCATTATTTCCAACATGGGCATTTTACTGCCTACTTCTTACTTCTTTACTTCTTACTTCTTACTTCCTACTTCCTACTACCATGCTCTCCCTTCAACGGATCCCATCCCTGCGCGGTCAACTTCACGAGCTGTCCGGAGCTGGTAAACATATTCTCCCCCTGGGCCGCCTCGGTGATGTGTCCGATGGGGTGGATTTCCGTCATATCCTTGACCTTGTCGTAATCATCCTGGCTGATGGTAAAGAGCAGTTCATAGTCTTCGCCGCCGCTTAGCGCACAGGTGGTCGGGTCGATGTTAAACTCGTGTGCCACCTGTGCCATCCGCTGGTCAAC
>PUOM01000243.1 GCA_003552795.1 Halomonas sp.
ATCGGTAAATCTGCCGCCCCCTAGGGCGGCCATCACCTGGCACGCTCACTCAGGAAACCTGAAGCAGTGTCACGATTTCAGGTCCTTGCGAAGGGCTTGTTCCAGCTCTTTAGTTGCGGTGATGTCGACAAGCGTGATCACCACCCCATCGATCATATTATCCAGTCGGCGATAGGGCATGATCCGTACCGAAAACCAACGCTCATCGGTGGCGTGGATCTGTTTTTCGGAAAAGGCCAGGGTGTCCAGGGTGGTCAGAGCGTCTTTCTCGAGGTCCGGATACTGCAAGCGGGTCGTGAGGTCGCTGAGCGGACGGCCGACGTCGCTTTCCCGTATATTGATGATCGTTGAAGCCCTGTCGGTGTAGCGGCGGACATTCAGGTTCTGGTCGAGAAACAGAATCGCTATCTCGATGCTGTTGAGCAGGTTCTTCATATCGCTCTGGGCGAGGGCGAGATCGTCGAGCTTGGTCTGCATTTCTGCGTTGATGGTCTGCAGCTCCTCGTTCATGGACTGCATCTCTTCCTTCGATGTGGTCAGCTCTTCATTGGTTGACTGCAGCTCCTCGTTGGTCGACTGCAACTCCTCATTCGCTGATTGAAGCTCCTCCTGGGTCGCGCGGTTCTCCTCCCTCAGCGTCTGGATTTCATCCTGGTACTGTTGCAGCTCCGTGGCCTGAGCCTGATGCGTGGCGGTTTTCGGTTTTTGCTTGCCAGGCGGGCTGGCATGCGCTGGTTCGATATCGCGAAATACGATCATCGTCATGCCGCGCAGGGCGATAGGTTCCCGCAGCGTCTGTACGGTGATATCGACACGCTGCGTTGCTCCGCCGGGCAGCAAGACCACCAGACCCGGCAAGTGCACCGCTTCGCTCCGGTCGGTGGCCTTGCGCAGGGCACTGGCGACAGGAGCCCGCAGCCCTTCCCGCACCATGGCGTAGAAGTTCCAGTTGGCCTTGCCGGCGGCAGGTTCCAGGTACTTTCCCGTGCGCCCGCTGATATAGACGATATCACCTTCATTGTTGACCACGACGGCGGCGGGGGCATAGACCTGCAGCAACACCTGATCGGCTGCCGCCTGTAGGTTGTCATGGGCGTGGGAGGGGGCGCGGCTGGGGGACACGGGAAGCTCCTTGGCTATCCTGGTCAAAGGGGGGAAGGACGTTACCGGCAACCGGAAGTCAGGGGGCTGGGTGCTATCCTGACGCCGATAGAGTCGCAGCTTGGGCTGGAGTGGCGCAAACAGCTGCGTGTAGCGACCCACCGTCTCCGAGCTGCCCAGCAATAGCAGACCTCCGGCACGAAGGCTGTAGTGAAACAGGGGCATGAGTTTGCGCTGCAGGCTCGGGTCAAAGTAGATCAGCAGGTTGCGGCAGCTGATCAGGTCGAGGCGAGTGAAGGGGGGGTCAAGCACAACATCCTGCTGGGCGAACAGGATCAGGTCGCGGATATCTCCGTTGATCTGATAGCCGTCACCATGAACGCTGAAAAAGCGCGCCAGGCGCTCCGCCGAGACACTGCGACTGATATCCCCGGGGTAATGGCCGCGGCGAGCGGTGGCGATGGCGTCAGGGCTCAGGTCCGAGGCGAAGATCTGCAGGGTAACGTCATGGGGCCGTGGCAGCTTGTCCCGCGCCTCCATGAAGATCATGGCCAGGGAGTAGGCCTCTTCGCCGGTGGAGCAGCCGACCACCCAGGCACGCAGGTGCTGGCCAACATGCTGTCGCATCAGCAGCTCCGGCAGGGTGATGTCTGCCAGATACTGCCAGACCTGGGCATCACGGAAAAAGTGGGTCACCCCGATGAGCACTTCCTTGAACAGCAGGTCGGTCTCCTGAGGGTTGCGTTCAAGAAAATCCGCATAATCGGCCAGGGTGGCAATCTCATGGACTGCCATGCGCCGCTCCATGCGGCGATGCAGGGTGCTGTGCTTGTAGAGGGAGAAGTCGTGTCGGGTACGCTGTTGAAGCAGGTGGAAGATACGCTGCAAGGGCGTCGATTCCTGTGCAGCTTCGCCCCCGGGCGCTACCGAAAGCTGGTCGGAACCGCCCGGGGCGGGAGCCTGGGCAATATAGGCCAGGATGCGAGCGGGCAGGTCGCCCGGCGGGGCGATGATGTCGACGCAGTTGGCGGCGATGGCGCTGTTGGGCATGGCATCGAACTGGGCCGTGTCGGGCTGTTGCACCACCGTGAGGCCGCCGACGGCCTTGATCGCCTGCAGGCCCAGGGTGCCGTCGGAACCCATGCCGGAGAGCACCACGCCGATGGCCTGCTCTCCCCGGGCGCCGGCCAGAGAAGAAAACAGCACGTCGATGGGAAGGCGCAGTCCCCTGGGCTCCGCGGGGGCTGCCAGGTTCAGCAGGTCGTCGACAACGCTCAGTTCCGTATTGGGTGGTATCACGTAGACGCTGTCAGGCTCGATGGGCATGCCATGGGTCGCCTCGCGCACCGTCATCGGCGTGACGCGCTGAAGCAGCTCCGGCAGCAGCGCCCTGTGGGTAGGGTCAAGGTGCTGTACCACCACACAGGCCATGTGGCTGTCGGGCGGGATCCGGGCGAGGAACTCCTCGAGCGGCGCCAGGCCACCGGCGGATGCCCCGATTCCCAGGATGCGGACAGCGGCCCGGTGCGTTATCCGTGACCTGGCCGGGGGCAGGGCAGCCATGGTGGGTATGACGGTCAGACGCTATCCGGGCTGGCGCATTCGCAGCAGGCCAGCAGGATGTGCTCGCCCCCGGGTGGCAGGGAGGCCAGAAACTGCAGGAGGCGGGTCGCTCGTGCGTACCCTCCCGTTTCTGCCAGGCAGCCCTCTCCGGCGCCGCTGCGTCCCACCCGCTGGAGCAGGTCGCGCAGTCGTGGCCGGCTCTGGGCGAGCAGGAGGGTGTCGATGGAATGTCCCTCGAGGTCTTCGCGCGCAAGCTCGAGAAGCTCGGCGGCCGCCGGGTTTCCCTGCAGAATATTACCCTCGAAGTCGACGAGCAGATAGCCAAGGGGAGCGCAGTCGTAGAGTGTCCGGTAAAGGCGTAAATCCTCGACCAGCGCCTGTTCATTGGCGGCCATCTCCTCGTGCTGCAAGTCGAGCTCTACCTGGTGAACCTGCAGCTCGTGGAGCAGCTTGAGGGCATCTTCCGCGTGGTCGGGGTTGCTGGAAAGCCGGTGAAGCAAGCGCAGGGCATCGATGCCCATCGCCCCCTGACTCGATGCCGGTGTCGCGCCGGCCTGCAGCTGCGCTTCGGCCTTGTCTCGCAGCCGTGTCTGGGCCTCGGACTCACTGATGGTGGTGGGCATTTCAGGCTCCTGGCCGACTTGGCGGTTATCGCTATCATGGTAGCCCATCGGGACAGGAAAAAGTATGCGGCTGGCCGAGGCGAGCGGGCTTCCTGAGAGGCTGCCCGGTCAGGCAATCATTCAGGTCGTATTAAGTGGGGTGCCGCACAGAGCCTGCCTGACGCCTGAACTATATTGAGAACCGAATTCTGCATGTCCTGTGCCCACGCTGAGGCATGCGGTCATGATGAAAGATGGGCAGTTCAAGGTAGCAATCATCAGGAGATAGGCGAATGAACAAGAATCAGGTTGACGGCCGTGTGAAGCAGGCGAGGGGCAAGGTCAAGGAGGTTGCCGGCAAGGTGACCGGTGACAAGGAGACGGAGTACAAGGGAAAGGCCGAGAAGCAAGGCGGCAAGGCTGAAGCCAAGTACGGGGACATCAAGCGCGATATCAAGAAGTCAACGGACTGACGGTTCGGCGACATCATCCAGGTGCCCCGGCGGGATAGCTGTCAAGCCGGGGCCGCGCCAGTCGGGATCTCATCAGGGGACGGCGGGGTCGAGCGAGCTGGCGGATGCGTTGATATCCTGACTCATGAGGTCATCGTCGCCTTCGGCGGCGAGCCTGGCAGGTGCGTCGAGTTCTTCTTCGGCCGGGGGCTGGTGGGGTGCTTCGGGCAGGCGCTCTGGCTTGAAGGGGTAGCCGTGCTGCTGCTCGCCTGGTTCACGGTCGGGCATCCGGGTGAACGTCGTGAAGGGGGTGTGGGTGGGTGCGGTATGCTGAATGGGAGTGGGCATGGTGACCTCGCGTCACTGTCCTGGCTTCGCGGGTTCGCGAAGCCTCGGAAGCCTCATTCTGGCGCAGCGCCCGGCTGCCGTCGGTGCGCTACCACACCCTGGCCGCCGATACTCCGGGAAACGCCAGCGCCCTTGACTCTGTCCAAGGGTAACCCTATATCACCCGTAGGAGCTTTTCTCGCCGGGGCTGGTCACTCTCCCGGCATTGTGGTCTAGAATATGTGACCGGCTGACCATGGCGAGAGACGCAAGGGTCGGCACCAGGCGCATCGTCCGCGCGGAGCGCGCGAGCCGCGATGCACCCGATCATGCAGGGGGAGCCCCTGCCAGTCACAGTGGTAGACACGATGACGATCATGACTTCCCGTGCGGAGGTGCGCGAGCACCTGACCCGCACCTACTGCCCCACCCGCATCCCCGTCGAGGACGAGGCGCGCATCGAGGAGATCAAGCGGCTCCTCGAGGCCAAAAACGCCGTCCTGGTAGCCCACTACTATACCGACGATGCCATTCAGCAGCTCGCCGAGGAGACCGGCGGCTGCGTGGCCGATTCCCTGGAGATGGCGCGCTTCGGCAAGGACCATCCGGCGAGCACGCTGGTCGTGGCGGGGGTGCGCTTCA
>PUOM01000296.1 GCA_003552795.1 Halomonas sp.
CCGAGTGCTCTGCGTCACCGCCCTGGGCGAGGGCGTCTCGGCCGCCGCCGAGCAGGCCTACCGCGGCGTCGATGCCATTCACTGGGAGGGCGTGCTCTGCCGCCGCGACATCGCCTATCGGGCCATTGCCCGGGAGCGCGGCGAGCGCTGAACCGACGAGCGTCGCCGCAGGGCCGGTCCTCTCCATCCAGAACAAGACCAACAGAAGGAGGCGAGCATGGAGCGCGTCAGACTCGAGTTTCCCGAGGCGGCCATCGTGCACCGCCACCCGCTGACGGTGCGCGTCACCGACATGAACTACGGCCGCCATCTGGGGCATGACACCCTGGTGTCGCTGCTGCACGAGGCGCGCATTCAGGCCTTCGGTGCCCAGGGCCTCACCGAGTGGGATCTGGGCGGCTACCCCAGCGTGGTGGCGGATCTCGCCGTGCAGTATCAGTCCGAGGCGCGCTGGCCCGATGCCCTGGTGGTGGAGACGGCGATCCCGGCCCCTGACGGCCGTGCCATCATCGTCTACCATCGCGTACGGCATGCCGAGGGCGGCCGCCCCGTGGCCACGGCCAGGCTCAACCTGGTGCTGATCGATCCGGCCACCGGGCGGCCTGTGACGGTGCCCGACGGCGTGGCGACGGCGCTTGCCGGAGCAGGGGGCGCCTGATGTCCCGCGAGTACCCGATCATCGCCGTGACCGGCTCCTCCGGAGCCGGTACCACCACGGTCAAGCGTACCTTCGAGCGCATGTTCGCCCGGGAGGACGTCCACGCCGCCGTGGTCGATGGCGACGCCTTCCACCGCTACACCCGGGAGGAGCTGGCGCGAATCTTCCGCGAAGAGCCGGAGCGCAAGGACGAGCTCTCCCACTTCGCCGTGGAGGCCAATCTGCTCGACGAGCTCGAGGCGCTTTTCCTGGAGTATGGCGAGCAGGGCGGTGGCACCTATCGCCACTACATTCACGCCGAGGACAAGCAGATGATCGAGGCCGGCTACCGGGTCGGCACCTTCACCGAGTGGGAGCCGCTGCCCTATGGCACCGACCTGCTCTTCTACGAGGGGCTGCACGGTGGCCTCGTGACGCCCGAGCACGACATCGCCCGCCATGTGGATCTGCTGGTGGGCGTGGCGCCCACCATCAACCTGGAGTGGATCCAGAAGATCGTGCGCGACACCAAGCTGCGCGGCCACTCCCAGGAGGCGGTGATCGATACCATTCTCGGGCGCATGGATGACTATGTGCGCTACATCCAGCCTCAGTTCTCGCGCACCCATATCAATTTCCAGCGGGTGCCCACGGTGGATACGTCCAACCCCTTCGAGGTTCAGGATATTCCCTCCGATGCCGAGTCCTTCGCGGTGATTCGCTTCCGCGAGCCGGCCACCGTGGACTTTCCCTATCTGCTGGCGATGATTCCCGATGCCTTCATGAGCCGTCCCCACACCCTGGTGGTGCCCGGGGCCCGGGTGTCGCTGGCCATGGAGCTGATCCTGGCGCCGCTGGTGCGCCACCTGCTGGCTCAGCGCCGCTTTCGCTGATCAACATCAAGTCACGCTTGCTGCAAGGAGTCGAGATGTCCACGCTGTTCAGCCAGATCATCGCGCGTGAGATCCCCGCCGACATCGTCTATGAAGACGATCAGGTGCTGGCCTTTCACGACATCAATCCCCAGGCCCCGACGCATATTCTGATCATCCCCAAGAAGCCGATCGCGACCCTCAACGACCTCACCGAGAAGGACCAGGCGCTGGTGGGTCGATTGCCGCTGATCGCCGCCCGGCTGGCCAAGCAGTTGGGCTTCGCCGAGGAGGGCTACCGGGTGGTGATGAACTGCAATGACGCCGGCGGCCAGACGGTCTACCATATCCATATGCACCTGATGGGCGGTCGACGCTTTACTTGGCCGGCTGGCTAGCTGGCGCCCTGCGGGCAACCGCGCAAGACTCGGCGCTCGACGCATCGGGTGCAGCCTCTTTCCGACGCCACCGCACGGTGGCGTCGGCCGTTGCGGGCGGTGCTTCTGGTGGCCGGAGCCCTCGGCTACAATGGGGCATCCCTACCGGACCGAGACGCGACGAGGTCGTCATGAACCGCAGGCTCTCCCGCAGCGATAATCTGATCCACCAGTTCGATACCGTGCTGCGTACCCTGGTGCCCCACGCCGCCCAGGCGTCGCGGCCCTCACCGGCCACGCCGGAGGTGCGCGACGAGCCCATGAGCGACGAGGAGCGCCGCCACGCGGCGGGCCTGATGCGCATCAACCATACCGGCGAGGTGTGCGCCCAGGCGCTCTACCAGGGCCAGGGGCTGACCGCCAAGCTGCCCGAGGTGCGCGGCCAGATGGAGGCATCGGCCCAGGAGGAGATCGACCACCTGGCCTGGTGCGATGAGCGCCTCGAGGAGCTGCATGATCGGACGAGCCTGCTCAACCCGCTGTTCTACGCCGCTTCCTTCGGCATCGGCGCCGTGGCCGGTGCCGTGGGCGACCGGGTCAGCCTCGGCTTCGTGGCCGCCACCGAGGAGCAGGTGGGCCGTCATCTGGAGGATCATCTGGTCAGGCTGCCTGCGGGCGACCAGCGCTCCCGGGCGGTGCTGCGCCAGATGGCCATCGACGAGGCCCACCATGCCCAGCTGGCGCTGGAAGCCGGCGGCGCCCGCTTCCCGGCGCCGGTCAAGTTCGGCATGGCGCTGATGTCGAAGGTGATGACCACCAGCGTCTACCGGCTTTAAGCCCAGCCGGGCTTCGCCCGTAGCTGTAAGTCATCAGCTCTAAGCTTTAAGCAACCCCCCCCGTTGCGAGGTTTGGTGGCAACATTCTGGCTTACGGCTTACGGCTTACGGCTTACGGCTTACGGCTTACGGCTTACGGCTTACGGCTTACGGCTTACTCCTCCACGATGGTGAAGGAGTGCGTCACCTCGACGCCGCCCTTCACCAGCATGATGGAGGCGCTGCAGTACTTCTCGGCGGAGAGCTCCACGGCGCGCTGCACCTGCTTCTCCTTGAGCCCCTTGCCGGTGACGGTGAAGTGCACGTGGATCTTGGTGAACACGCTGGGCACGGCGTCGGCGCGCTCCGCCTCGAGGCTCGCCACGCAGTCGGAGACCGGGGCGCGGGACTTCTCGAGGATCTCCAGCACGTCGAAGGAGGTGCAGGCGCCCAGGCCCATCAGCAGCATCTCCATGGGGCGCGCACCGGTGTTGCGACCGCCGTGATCGGGCGGGCCGTCGATCACCACGCTGTGACCGCTTCCGCTTTCGGCAACGAATTGACGACCGTCGGTCCATTTGATTGAGGCTTTCACGAGCGGAACTCCTTCCGATTTGTTTAGATGCGCTGCTCCAGTACGGCTACCGTGGCCGCTGCCGGCTTTCTACAACCCCCGGCAACGAATTGACGTCCATCGGTCCATTTCACGCTGGCTTTCATGATTCTTGATTCCTTCTCGATTGTCGGGAAATCGCGGCAGCATAGCAGTCGTTGCTAAGCCCCGCACATTGCTCAAGGCTGTTCCGGCGACAGGCCCCCGGCGCCTCTCGCTCTAGGAGATATGCCTATCGCGCAGGCGCCGGTCGAGTTCGGCCAGCCGCTCGGGGGTGCCCACGTCGACCCACTCGCCGCGATGGTGGTGGCCGCCTACGCGGCCATCGGCCATGGCGCGGCGCAGCAGCGGCGCCAGGGCGAAGGCGCCTTCCGGCTCGTCGGCCACCAGCGCCGGGTCGAGCAGGCTGATGCCGGCGAAGGTGAGGCGCGGCTCGCCCTCGGCGTGGATGCGGCCGGCGGCGTCCAGGTGGAAGTCGCCCCCGGGGTGGTGCTCGGGGTTGTCCACCAGCGCCAGCCGGGCCAGGTCGCCCTGGCTCAGGACCGGCAGCGCGGCCGGGTCCAGGTCGCACCAGACGTCGCCGTTGACCAGCAGGAAGGGCGCCTCGCCGAGCAGCGGCAGGGCCCGGCGGATGCCGCCGCCGGTCTCCAGCGGGGCTTCCTCATGGCTCCAGGCGATGCGCACCCCGTGCTCGCTGCCGTCGCCCAGCGCCGCCATGATCTGCTCGGCCCGGTAGCTGACGTTGACCACCACCTCGGTGATGCCCGCCGCGCGCAGGCGGGCCAGATGGTGGACGATCAGCGGCCGGCCGGCCACCGGCAGCAGCGGCTTGGGGCAGCGGTCGGTGAGCGGGCGCATGCGCTTGCCGAGCCCGGCGGCCAGGATCATCGCCTTCATGGCTGACTCCCGGGACCCGTGGTCTCCGCCAGGCGGGCCGTCAGGGCCGGGCGCAGGGTTGCGTTGAGCCAGGCCTGTAAAGCGTCGTGGCCGTCGAGCCCTGCCAGGCTGTCGTCCAGGTGATCCAGAAAGTGGGGCAGGCGCGCCAGATAGCCCCGCTTGCCGTCGCGCAGGGTGAGCCGGCAGAAGATGCCCAGCACCTTGAGGGAGCGCTGGGCGGCCATGGCCTGGGCCTGGGACAGGAAAGTGGCCGAGTCGACCCGGGCCGGCAGGCGGCCGTCACGGCGGGCGCGCTGACGGAAGGCCTCCACCCAGGCGGCGAAGCGGTCGGCGTCGAAGCGGCAGTAGCGGCCCCGCAGCAGCGAGATCAGGTCGTAGCTGAGCGGGCCGGCCACGGCGTCCTGAAAGTCGATCAGGTGCAGGCCGTCATCCCGAACCATCAGGTTCATGGCGTCATAGTCGCGGTGCACCGTGACCACCGGCTGGGCCAGGGCCGAGGCGATCAGCGCCTCGCGCAGGGCCGGCCAGCCCGGCGGCGGCGCCATGTTCAGCCACTCGCCCAGGCACCACTCGGGGAAGAGGTCGAGTTCCCGGCCCAGCAGGGTCGCGTCGAAGGGAGGGAGTTCGTCGGGGCCGGCGCGGTTCTGCAGCTCATGGATCAGCGCCATGGCGCGCTCGTGCCAGGCCAGGGTGGCCGCGTCGCTCTCGCTGCCGAAGCAGGTCTGCAGCGGGGCATCGCCCAGATCATCGAGCTCCAGGAAGCCGTGCGCCAGGTCGATGCCGTGCAGGCTCGGCACCGGCAGGCCGGCGGCGGCCCAGCGGCGGGCGATGGTCACGAAGGGGCGGCTGTCCTCCTGCTCGGGCGGGGCATCCATCAGCATGCGGGTGGCGCCGCCCGACAGCGTCAGCCGGTAGTAGCGGCGGAAGCTGGCGTCGCCGGCGGCCAGACGCAGATCGACCGCCTGGCGAGGCAGGCCGTGGCGCTCGGCGGCCCAGCGGCTGAGCAGCTCGAGGCGCGAAGGGGCGGCGTCGGACATGATGGGCTGGCTCCCTGAGTGGTGAAAAAGGTTCCGGCGGCGGGTCGGTTGACGGCCGCGGGGGCGCGACGCATGCTGGGCGCTGTTCGGGTCGCCGGCAGCACAGGCGCGGTGCGGCCTGTATAATACCGATTCACCCCGCCAAGGACATCGAGCAACATGGGCAAGCGACTCTCATGGACGGCCCTGGCCGGCCTGGCGACCCTGAGCCTGGCCGGCGCCCCCCCTGTGGTGGCCTCGCCTGACTCCCTGCCCGCCGAGTCGCTGGACTTCCAACCCTGGGGTGACGACCGTCCCGCCGGCGCGCTCTGCCGCGGCGCCTACGTGATGCCCGACTATCGCCTTGCCGAGCCGCCGCCGGGACGGGTGGCCAGCGAGTCGGACAGCGCCAGCTACGGAGAGGATGGCGAGACGCTCCTGCGCGGCGAGGTGCTCCTGCGCCGCGACACGGTTCAGCTCGAGACGCCGGAGGTGCGGGTGCCCGGCAGCCGGGAGCGCGCCTTTGCCGAGGGGCCGATGGCGCTGCGCGACCGGAACCTGCTGGTGCGGGGCGACGCCGCCGAGCTCTCCCTGGTCAGCGATGCCGCGCAGATCGATAACGCCCACTATGTGATCCATGATCGCCACCTGCGTGGCGATGCCCTGCAGCTGGAGCGCCTGGAGGATGGCCGCTACCGGCTCTCCTCGGCGAGCTTCACCACCTGCGACCCCGGAGACAATCTCTGGCAACTGGTGGGGGGCGATGTGGTGCTCGACCGCGAGAGCGGTTTCGGCACCGCCCGCCATGCGCGGCTTGAGGTGGGGCAGGTGCCGGTCTTCTACTGGCCCTGGGTGCGCTTTCCCATCGACGATCGCCGTCATACCGGCTTCCTGTGGCCCAGCCTTGGAGTCTCCAGCGACGCCCTCGACTACGCCCAGCCCTTCTACTGGAACGTCGCGCCCAATCACGACGCCACCATCACGCCGCGCTGGATCACCGATCGCGGCCTGCTGCTGGGCGGCGAGTACCGCTACCTCTTTCCCGGCGATGCCGGCCAGATCGAGGGCGCCTTCCTGGGGAGCGACGACGGCGGTTCCAGCGACAATCCCAACGATGCCGCTCGCCGTTTCGAGGGCGAGGATCGCTGGTATGTCGACTATCGCCACGCCGGCACCCTCAATCCGCGCAGCCGCTACCGGCTGCGCTATGGGGCGGCCAGCGACGGGCGCTACTTCGACGACTTCGGCAGCGACTTCGCCGAACAGAACACCTCCTCCATGTCGCGCCTGGCGCAGATCGATTACCGCGGCGACGTCTGGCGGCTCGATGCCCGGGCCCAGGGCTTCCAGAAGCTCGACGATCCTCTGCGTGACCGCGACAAGCCCTTCTATCGGCTGCCCAGCCTCTCCGCCGACGCCCGCTGGCGTCGGGGCGATTTCTACCAGGAGTGGGATTCCAACTACAGCTACTTCTGGCGTGACGTGGACGCGAACCGGGTGCCGCTGCGCGAGGCCGCTACCGGCTCGCGTCTGCACGTCTCGCCCGCGGTGGGCTGGCGCTTCGACGAGAGCTGGGGCCATCTGGAACCGCGCCTGGAGTGGCTGGCCACCGGCTACGAGCTGGATTACGGTGAGCGCGACACCGACCGTGACACGAGCCTGACCCGCGAGGTGCCGGTGGCCTCCCTCGACGGCGGCCTGGCGTTCGAGCGGGAGCTGGCGCTGGGAGGGGGGGAGTACCGTCAGACCCTGGAGCCCCGCGCCAACTACGCCTATGTGCCGGCCCGGGATCAGTCGGAGTTCCCCGACTTCGACAGCAGCGAGCGCGCCTTCTCCTGGAACCAGCTCTGGTCGCCGCAGCGCTTCTCGGGCAGCGACCGCGTCGGTGATCTCAACCGTCTCTCCCTGGGCGTCGATTCGCGGCTGCTGGAGGATGAGAGCGGCCGCGAGCGGTTCTCCGTGGGCCTGGGGCAGGCCTACTACTTCGAGGATCGCACCATCGACATCGATGGCGATCCCGACGTGATTCCCGACCCCGACGGCGACTTTCAGGGCTGGTACCGGGCGACCCGGGACCGCTCCCCGGTGGTGGCGCGCGCGGACTGGCGGATCACCGATCGCTGGCGCACCCGCTGGCAGTGGCTGTATGACGATCACTTCGAGCAGACCGAACGCACCTCCCTGGACCTGCAGTATCGCTCCCCGGCGGGGCATGCGTTGAACCTCGGCTACCGCTGGGAGCTCCAAGGCTTCGATCCCTCGGCGGAGCCGGGAGACGATGAGTTCCGCGACTTCGACCGCGAGGAGTTCGACCTGTCGTTCGCCTGGAGGGCCAGCCACCGCGTCGACATGATCGGTCGTTTCCTCTATGACAACACCAACGACCGCGCCCTGGAGCAGCTGGCGGGTGTGCAGTGGAACGACTGCTGCTATGGTCTGCAGCTGGTCTGGCGTGAGTGGGTCGACGATAACGACACGGCGCGGGTGGAAGACGACTTCAACGATCGCGGGATCTTCCTGCGCTTCGTGTTCAAGGGTCTCGGCGGCGTGGGCCGCGAGGCCGACAGCTACTTCGAGGAGGCCATCCCCGGCTATCGCGCCACCGCCTTCTGATCGGGGGGCCACCAGCAGAGAGGAAAGATGAAACAGAAGCACACAGTGAGCCGCCGACGCACCGCCGCGCTGGCCGCCGGCCTCGCCATGGCCCTTGGGCTGGCCAGCGTTCCGTTCGGTGCCGGTGCCCAGGAGTTCCAGTCCATGCAGCGCCAGGCGCTGGATCGCATCGTGGCCGTGGTCAATCAGGGTGCCATCATGCACAGCGAGCTGGAGGCGCGCCTTGCCCAGACTCGCAGCCAGCTCACCGCCCAGGAGGTCGACCTGCCCCCGGAGGAGGTGCTGCGCGAGCAGCTGCTGGATCAGATGATCCTCGAGGAGATCCAGCTGCAGATGGCTCGGGAGGCGGGGCTCTCCATCGACGACACCGAGCTCAACCGCCAGGTGCGGGCCATCGCCGAAAGCAACGGCATGACCCTCGATGAGTTCGCCGACGCCCTCGAGGCCGACGGGCTGGTCCTGGCCTCGGTGCGCGAGGAGATCCGCCGCGAGCTGGTAATGCGCGAGCTGCAGCAGCGCCGGGTGGGCAGCCGGGTGAACCTCTCCGAGCGGGAGATTGAGCGCTTCATGGAGCGGGAGGGGGCCAGTCGCCAGCAGGCCCAGCAGACGCTGTTCCAGCGTCGGGCCAACGAGGAGCTGGAGGTCTGGCTGCAGGAGATCCGCTCCCAGGCCTTCGTCGACAACCGGCTCGAAGGCCGCTGATGTCGTCCTCCGAGCTCCCCCTGCTGGCGCTGACCAGCGGCGAGCCGGCCGGCATCGGCCCGGAGCTCGTCGTCATGCTCGCCGCCGCCCCGCTGGCCGGCGTCCGCCTCGTGGCGGTGGGCGACCCCGGGCTGCTGGCCGAGCGTGCCGCCGCCCTGGGGCTGGATCTGGAGCTCGCCGAGCTATCGCCCGGCCAGGCGGTGCCCGACGCCGCTCCCGGGCGGCTGGCGGTGTGGCCGGTGACGCTGCGCGCGCCCTCGCGTCCCGGTCGGCTCGAGGTGGCCAACGCCGACTACGTGCTGGAGACCCTGGACGTGGCCATCGCCGCCTGCCGCCAGGGGCATGCCGCCGGCATGGTCACCGCACCGCTGCACAAGGGGGTGATCCTGGAAGCCGGCCATGAGGGCTTCATGGGTCACACCGAGTACCTGCGCGACGCCTGCGGCGTGGAGGAGGTGGTGATGATGCTGGCCACCGACCGCGCCCTGCACGCCACCCGCCCCGGCTGGCGAGGCGCCGCGGCGCTGCGGGTGGCCCTGGCCACCACCCACCTGCCGCTGCGCGAGGTGGCCGATGCCATCACCGCCGAGCGCCTCTCGCGGGTGCTGCGCATCCTCGATGCCGAGCTGACGCGCTGGTACGGCCTGGCCGCGCCGCGCATCGCGGTATGCGGGCTCAACCCCCACGCCGGGGAGGGGGGGCATCTGGGCCGCGAGGAGCTCGAGGTGATCGAGCCGGCCCTGGAGGCGCTGGGCCGCGAAGGACTGCGCCTGGACGGCCCGCTCCCCGCCGATACGCTGTTCACGCCGCGTCACCTCGAGGGCGTCGATGCGGTCCTGGCCATGTATCATGACCAGGGCCTGCCGGTGCTCAAGTATGCCGGCTTCGGCAGCGCGGCCAATATCACCCTGGGGCTGCCCTTCGTGCGCACCTCGGTGGACCACGGCACCGCCCTGGACCTGGCCGGCAGCGGCCATGCCGATCCCGGCAGTCTGCGGGTCGCGGTTGCCCTGGCGGCCGAGATGGCCGGGCGCCGCCCATAGCCAGTCTTCGGAAAAGCTCCGTTTCCAGGAAAGACGTCAAGATTCCAGTGAAAGAAGGACACGCCTGAATGTCATCTCGCCCCCCGGTTCACCAGGCTCGCAAACGCTTCGGCCAGAACTTTCTGCGTGACCGCGGCATCATTTCGCGTATCGTGCGCGCCATCGGGCCGCGTCCCGGCGAGCGCCTGGTGGAGATCGGCCCCGGCCAGGGCGCCCTTACCGAACCGCTGCTGGAGGCCGCCGAGGGGCATCTCGAGGTAATCGAGCTCGACCGCGACCTGATCCCCGGGCTGCGGGTGCAGTTCTTCAACGCCCCCGACTTCGTGATCCACGAGGGTGACGCCCTCAAGTTCGACTTCCGCGCCCTGCGCGGCGAGGGTGAGCCACTGCGCGTGGTGGGCAACCTGCCCTACAACATCTCCACCCCGCTGATCGCCCACCTGCTCCAGGCCGGCGATGCCATCGCCGACATGCACTTCATGCTCCAGAAGGAGGTGGTGGAGCGGCTGGCCGCCGAACCGGGCGGCCCCGACTGGGGGCGGCTCTCGGTGATGGCTCAGTACCGCTGCCGGGTCGAGTCGCTCTTCGTGGTGCCGCCGGAGGCCTTCGTGCCGCGCCCCAAGGTGGACTCCGCCATCGTGCGCCTGACGCCTCACGCCGCGCTGCCTCACCCGGCCAGCGATGAATCCCTGCTCTTCACCCTGGTCCGCGAGGCCTTCGGTCAGCGCCGCAAGACCCTGCGCAACAACCTCAAGGGGCGCATCGCGGCGGGCGAGCTGGAGGCGCTGGGCATCGATCCCGGTCGCCGCCCCCAGACCCTCGGGGTGGAAGAATTTGTGCGCATCGCCAATCATCTGGCCGCCAGCGGCGGTGAGGGGGTGCCGGAATGAGGCCTATACTGCCGGAGGCCCTGCAGGGCCAGATCAGCGTCGACGTCGAACCTCAGTTCCGCGAGGAGGAGTCCGCGCCCGACGAGGGGCGCTATGTGTTCAGCTACACGGTGACGGTGCACAACGCCTCCCGTCACAGCATCCAGCTGATGGCCCGCCACTGGAAGATCACCCAGGGCAGTGGCAAGGTCCAGGAGGTGCGCGGCAAGGGAGTGGTCGGGCAGCAGCCGATGATCGGGCCGGGGCAGCAGTTCCGCTATACCAGCCGCGCCATTCTCGATGGCCCGGTGGGAGTGATGGAGGGGGACTACACCTGCGTGGATACCGCCTCCCAGCGCCCCTTCGAGGTGGCCATCGCCCCCTTTCGCCTGGCCGGCCCCAATCAGGTGCACTGACGCCGCCCGTCCGGCACGCTGTCTCCGAACCTGTCACCGATACCGCCACACAGGGAGCGCCATATGACCACCTATGCCATCGGCGACCTCCAGGGCTGTCACGCGGAGTTTGTCGAACTCCTCGAGACCCTCGACTTCGACCCGCGCCGGGACCGCCTCTGGCTGGCCGGGGATCTGGTCAACCGCGGGCCGGGCTCCCTCGACTGTCTGCGCGAGGTGATGGCACTGGGCAGCGCCGCGGAGGTGGTGCTCGGCAATCACGACCTTCATCTGCTGGCAGTGGCGCGCGGCGACGGGGGCCTCAGCCGCAAGGACACCCTGGATGCCATCCTCGCCGCCCCGGACCGCGAGGCGCTGCTGGACTGGCTGCAGGCGCAGCCGCTGCTGGTGCGCGAGACGCTGGGCCAGGACACCGTGATGACCCACGCCGGGCTGCTGCCCCGCTGGTCCCTGGATCAGGCCGCCGAGCTTGCCGTCGAGGTCGAGGCGGTACTGGGCAGCGAGCGCGCGGGTGCCTTCCTCAAGCGGATGTACGGCAACGCGCCCAGACGGTGGCGCGACGATCTCGACGGCATCGGCCGGCTGCGGGCCATTGTCAATGTCTTCACCCGGATGCGCTTCATCGACGCCGAGGGGCGCCTGGACTTCACCGCCAAGGAGGGGCTCGACAGCGCCCCTCCGGGCTTTGCCCCCTGGTTTCGATACCCCCGGACCGACGACGCCCGGCTGCTGTTCGGCCACTGGGCCGCCCTCCAGGGGGCGACGCCGCAGAGTCGCGTCAACGCCGAGGCCCTGGACACCGGCTGTGTGTGGGGGGGGGCGCTGACCGCCCTGTCCCTCGAGAGCGGTGAGCGTACCCGCGTGCCCAGCCGCCGGCGCTGACGCCGGCGGCTGAACTCCCCAAGCCCTGACCACGAGAGGCCACCATGAGCTTCCAGCATCTCGACATCCCGACCCTGCAGGCCTGGCTCGACGCGGGCCGCGAGACGGCGCTGGTCGATATTCGCGACCCCATGAGCTTTGCCCAGGGGCACATCCCCGGCAGCCGGCGGCTGGACAACGACAGCGTCGGCGCCTTTCTCGACGAGACCCCCGCCGAGCGGCCGGTGGTGGTGGTCTGCTATCACGGTCACTCCAGCCAGCAGGCCGCCGCCTGGCTGGCCGGCCAGGGGCTGGCCGAGGTCTACAGCCTGGATGGCGGCTTCACCGAGTGGCAGCTTCGTCATCCTGACCGCGTGGAGGCCTGATCCATGGGCGTGCAGCGCGATCCCGCCGTGGAGGGCCTGGAGGTCTACTGCGTGGGCGGGGCGGTGCGTGACGCACGGCTGGGCTGGCCGGTCTACGACCACGACTGGGTCGTGGTGGGCGCCACCCCGGAGGCGATGCGACGCCGCGGCTTCAAGCCCGTGGGGCGCGACTTCCCGGTCTTCCTGCATCCCGAGAGCCATGAGGAGTACGCTCTGGCGCGTACCGAGCGCAAGGCCGGCCGCGGCTACACCGGCTTCGTGGTGCATGCCAGCCCCGAGGTGACCCTGGAGGAGGATCTGGCGCGCCGCGACCTGACCCTCAACGCCATGGCCGAGTCTCCCGAAGGCGAACTGATCGACCCCTACGGCGGCCTGGCCGACCTGGAGGCCAGGGTGCTGCGCCATGTCTCGCCGGCCTTCGTCGAGGACCCGCTGCGGGTGCTGCGCGCCGCACGCTTCCTGGCCCGCTACGCCGGACTCGGCTTCACCATCGCCGATGAGACCCGGGCGCTGATGCGCGAGCTGGTGGTCAGCGGTGAGGTCGGCCATCTGGTGGCCGAGCGGGTCTGGACCGAGACCGAGAAGGCGCTCGGCGAGCCCTGGCCGGAGGTCTACTTCCAGGCGCTGGATGAGTGTGGGGCCCTGGCGGTGCTGATGCCCGAGCTGGCCGACGATGGCGAGTTGCTGGACGAAGCCCTGGGCCGGCTGCACCGCCTGCCGGAGGAGCTCGACGGCGAGGCGCTGGTGCGCTGGCGCTGGGCGCGTCTGGTGGAACATCTGGACGAGGCCGAACGCGCTTCCCTGGCCGAGCGGCTGCGACTGCCCAAGGCCCACGCGGCCCTGGCTCGCCAGGCGGCGCTGACCCGGGCGCTGTGCCGGGAGGCCCGCGAGGGAGCGCTGACGGCCAGACGGATACTCGCCTGGCTGGACGCCATCGACGCCTGGCGGCGCGGCGAGCGGGTGGCGCCGCTGGTGAGCCTGGTGAGCCTGGAGGCACCGGCGCTGGCCGAGGATCTGGCGCTGGCCTGGCGGCTGGCCGCGCAGGTGCTGCCAAGAACGCTGGTGGCGGAGGGCTATCAGGGGCGTGAACTGGGTGAAGAGCTGGCCCGGCGGCGGTGCGAGGTCATTGCGGCGGCGCTGGCCCCGCAGGCCTCCTGAATCGGATCAATCGGCCCGGGAGATCAGCCGTCCGGCCCAGCGGAACTCGACCGCCCAGAGGCGCTGGTCGCCGGCCTCGAAGCTGGCCCATTGCGCCGCATAGGTCTCCCCGCTCTCGGGGTGGCGGACCTCGGGCAGCAGCTCGGCCATGGGCTGGAGCACGAAGGCGTGGTGGTGAATCTCGTCCCGGGGCAGGGCGACACCGTCATGCTCACCGGTCAGCTCGCCCACGGTGAGCAGGTCGATGTCCAGGGTGCGCGGGCTGAACTTGGGGCTCTCCTTGCGCCGACCGTTGGCGAACTCCAGGCGCTTGCACCAGGCCTGCAGCTCACCCACCGACCAGTCGCTCTCGAAGGCGGCCACCAGATTGTAGAAGTTGCGTCCATCCTCGAAGCCCACCGGCTCGCTCTCGAAGACTCGCGAGATGGCCAGGTCACCGAAGGTCTCCGCCAGGGCGTCCAGGCAGGCGCGAACATGGCGATCGCGCTCGATATTGCTGCCGATGCTTACCGTGACCAGGGCCATCACGCCGCTCCCGGGCGAGTGCCGCGCTCGATCTGCACGCCGACGGCCGCCGCCGCGGTTACCGCCCCGGGCTTGCGCACGGTAAGCCGCAGCCAGGGAATCCTGAACTCCTTGCGCAGGGTGTCGGCGAGACGCTCGGCGAAGGTCTCCACCAGGGCGAAGTCGTGCTCGGCGGCAAAGACGCCGATTCGCTCGCTGATGGCGGCATAGTCCAGGGTCAGGGTGATGTCGTCCGTCGCCGCCGCTGGACGAATGTCGCTGGCCAGCGCCAGGTCGAGCACCAGACGTTGGGTGATGGTGCGCTCCCAGTCGTAGACCCCGATGACGGTGTCGACGCCGAGGGACTCGATCAGCACGAGATCCATGGTGTGGGGTTCTTCCGCAGTCAATAGGGTGAGTGCCGCAGTCGCCGAGCCGCCTGCGGCAAGCGTGGCGGAATTGTACGCGAGCTGCCGCCCGGCGAATACCGGGGGCGCTGGGCTCGCTCCGGCTCGCCTGGCAGAATGGGGCCTGATCCTTTCTCGGGAGGCCGGCCATGGCGGCGCCACTTATTCTGTTGCCGCCCCTGGTGGTGCTGGGCTATCTCAGCGGCAGCTGGCTGGGGGCCCTGAGCGTCTGTCGGCTGGCCGGCGTCGGCGACCCGCGCCTGTCGGGCTCCTTCAACCCGGGCTTCTCCAACGTGCTCAGGCTTCACGGGCGTCGCCTGGCGCTGGCCACTCTGGTGGTGGATGCCGCCAAGGGCATGCCGGTGCTGGGGCTGGCGATTCTCCTGGGGCTGCCGCCCTGGGCCCAGGGCGTGGTGGGCCTGGCGGTGCTGCTGGGGCACAGCTATCCGCTCTGGCACCGCTTCCGCGGGGGCAAGGCCGTGGCCAGCGCCTTCGGGGTGATGCTGGTGCTGACCCCCGGGGTGGCGGCGGTGTGTGCCGCGCTTTGGGTGCTGCTCGCCTGGCGGGTCCGCACCGCCGCCGTGGCCTCGTTGTCCAGCGCCGCCGCCGCGCCCCTGGCCAGCCTGTGGCTCGCCCCGGACTACGTCATTGTGGTGATCGCCTTCACGCTGCTGGTGCTGGGGCGCCATGTGCTCAATATCCAGCGCCTGGGTCGCGGCAAGGAGCCACCGCTGTAAGCTGGAAGAGCGTCGCTTCTCTCCTGGAAGCCGGAAGCTTGAAGAAAAGGCTTGAAACCGGGTTGGGTGGCAACACGCTGCCTTCCAGCTTCCAGCTTCCAGCTTCCAGCTTCCAGCTTCCAGCTTCCAGCTTCCAGCTTCCATCTTATGGCTTACGGCTCCCGCAGGGTATCCATCGGCCAGCGGGGCACCGCCTGCATCACGCCCTGCTCGTCATGCTCGCCGGCCAGCAGCCGCTGGGCACCCACGTAGGCAATCATGGCGCCGTTGTCGGTGCAGAAGCGCCCGCGGGGGTAGTAGGCGCGGGCGTTGCGCTTGGCGCACTCGCGTTCCAGCCGCTCGCGCAGGCGCAGATTGGCGCTGACCCCGCCGGCCACCACCAGGCGCTTGAGGCCGGTCTGGTCCAGAGCGCGTCGGCACTTGATCACCAGGGTGTCCACCACCGCCTCCTCGAAGGCCCGGGCCACGTCGGCCCTTGCCTGGTCGTCCAGGGCTCCGCGGGTGTCCAGCTGGCGGATGGCGGTGAGGGTGTGGGTCTTGAGGCCCGAAAAGCTGAAGTCCAGGCCGGGGCGGTCGGTCATCGGCCGCGGGAAACGGAAGCGGCCGGGGTCGCCGCCTTCGGCCAGGCGGGCCACGTGGGGGCCGCCGGGATAGTCCAGGCCGAGCATCTTGGCCGCCTTGTCGAAGGCCTCGCCGGCGGCGTCATCCACGGATTCGCCGAGCAGCGTATAGCGCCCCAGGCCGCGTACCTCCACCAGCTGGGTGTGGCCGCCGGAGACCAGCAGGGCGACGAAGGGAAAGTCGGGGGGCGTCTCCTCCAGCATGGGAGCCAGCAGATGCCCCTCCATGTGGTGGACGCCGAGCACCGGAATGCCCAGGGCGCGGGCCATGCCGTGGGCGGTGGCCGCGCCCACCATCAGGGCGCCCACCAGGCCTGGACCTGCCGTGTAGGCGATGGCGTCCAGCTCGCTGCGGGAGAGTCCCGCCTCGTCGAGCACCTGCTGGATCAGCGGCAGCAGGCGGCGTGTGTGGTCCCGAGAGGCCAGCTCCGGCACCACGCCGCCGTATTCGGCGTGCATGGCGATCTGGCTGTAGAGCGCATCGGCCACCAGGCCGCGCTCGGTGTCGAAGAGGGCGACGCCGGTCTCGTCGCAGGAGGTCTCGATGCCCAGTACGCGCATGGTGTCGGCTCGGTTGTTCGAACAGGCCGGCATTCTACGCGCTTTGGGCGGGGAAAGCATTTGCAAAGGGCGGGTTCGACGACTAGACTACCGTGCGCTGCAAGACTGGGTCGTGCACCCAGGTGGCGACTTCCCGCGACCGATCCGACGCTTCCGGCTCGCTTCTGCGCTCCGGACGCTTTCCCGTCGCGATACACTGCCACCCACAGGGGTGTGCGTACTAACCGAACTCTAGTTACCTAAGGTAGGTGAGTGCTTAATGCCTTCTGTTAAAGTACGTGATAACGAGCCGTTTGACGTCGCCCTGCGTCGCTTCAAGCGTTCCTGCGAAAAAGCCGGTGTTCTCTCCGAGGTCCGTCGTCGCGAGTCCTACGAGAAGCCCACCGCCGAGCGCAAGCGCAAGGCGGCGGCTGCCGTCAAGCGTCACGCCAAGAAGCTGCAGCGCGAGCGTAAGCGTTTCGAACGGCTCTATTGATCCGTACTGGAGGCGGCCAGAGCCCCGGGCTCGGGCAGTCTCAGGAGGACGCCAAGCGGCCGCCATCCGGTGGCCGCTTGTTTTTTCCGGGGTGGCGGCACCCTCTCGGGCGCCGGCGCCCTGCAGCGATCGCATCGCGACTCGTCGAGGTGATCCGATCTCATGGCAGGACAGATTCCCCAGCGCTTCCTCGATGACCTGCTGGCCCGCGTCGACGTGGTCGAGGTGGTGGGCGAGCGGGTCAAGCTGAAGAAGGCCGGCCGCAACTACTCCGGGCTGTGTCCCTTTCATCAGGAGAAGACGCCCTCGTTCACCGTCAGCGCCGACAAGCAGTTCTATCACTGCTTCGGCTGCGGCGCCCACGGCAACGCCCTGGGCTTCCTGATGGAGTACGACAAGCTGCGCTTTCCCGAGGCGGTGGAGCAGCTTGCCGGCCGGCTGGGTCTTGAGGTGCCCCGCGAGGGCGCCGACGACCCCCGTGCCCAGGCCCGGGAACGCAAGCGCAAGGAGGGGGTCAATCTGCTTGAGCTGGCCGCCGGTTTCTTCCGCGAGCGGTTGAAGATGTCCGAGGGGCAGGGCGCCCGCCACTATCTGGAGCGCCGCGGTCTCTCGCCGGAGGTGCAGCAGGCTTTCGGCATCGGCTACGCTCCGGATGACTGGGAGGCCCTCAAGCGCCACCTCGCTGAACGGGGGATCAGCGACGCGGTCCAGGTGGAGTACGGCCTGCTGGTGCACCGTGAGGAGAGCGGCCGCACCTACGACCGCTTCCGCGATCGGGTGATGTTTCCGATCCGCGACATCAAGGGTCGCACTATCGCCTTCGGCGGTCGGGTGCTGGGTGACGCCAAGCCCAAGTACCTCAATTCACCCGAGACCCCGGTGTTCCACAAGGGGCGGGAGCTCTACGGGCTCTACGAGGCGCGTCAGGCCGATCACCGCCTGGAGCGGCTGGTGATCGTCGAGGGCTACATGGACGTGGTGGCCCTGGCGCAGTTCGGCATCCGCAACGCCGTGGCGACGCTGGGCACGTCCGCCAGCGAGGAGCATCTCACCCGGATGTTCCGCATGGTGAGCGAAGTGGTGTTCTGCTTCGACGGCGATCGCGCCGGACGCCAGGCCGCGTCGCGGGCCCTGGAGACCGTGCTGCCGCTGATGATCGACGGGCGTCAGGCGCGCTTCCTGTTCCTCCCCGAGGGCGAGGATCCCGACACCCTGGTGCGCCGGGAGGGGGCCGAGGCCTTCCAGGATCGCATCACCTGCGCCAACCCCCTGTCGGAGTTTCTCTTCGAACAGGCGGCGGCGGGGCGCGACCTGGCGCGGGTCGAGGATCGCGAGCGCTATGCCAGTCAGGTGCTGGCGGCGCTGGCCCGCCTGCCGGACGGGGTGCTGAAGTCGCTGATGCTCAGCGAGCTGTCGCGACGCACCGGCGTCAAGGCGGCAGACTTCAGCGCCCTGCTGGCGCGGTCGACCGCCACCGAGGCCGCCGCGAGTCGAGAGGCGGCAGGCGACGCGGCGCCGGCGGAAAGCGCCGGCGTGCCGGAGGGGCCGCCGCCCCTGGGGCAGAGTGGGGCCCCGGCGGCGCGTTCCGGCGGGGCGCTGAGCCTGGCGGCCCGCGCCCTGCAGCTGCTGGTGCACGAGCCGGCGCTGGTGGCGCGACTGCCGGAAGAGGACGACTGGTGTCCGGAGGAGGACGCCGACGGTCGCCTCTGCCGCGAGGTGATACGCCTGCTGAGAGCGGGGCGCTATCGCAGTGCCCAGGTGCTGCTGGCGCACTTCCATGGCAGTGCCGAGGGCGAGCGGCTGGCGGCTCTGGCGCGCCGCGAACTGTTGATCCCGAGGGAGGCACGGGGCGCGGAGCTGGAGGGGCTGGTGGCCCACTTTCGCCGGACGCGGCAGCGGCGTTCTCCCCAGGAGGAGATCGATGCCCTGCTGGCCAGGGAGCGGGGAGGGGAGCGGCTATCCCGGGAGGAGAAGCAGCGGCTGATGGCCCTGCTCACCGAACTTCACGGCTGACCCGAGGGTCAGCTGACACTATTCCGGTTGGGGCCGGGGTTGATTTTTCTCCTACCATCACCACATAGGAGAGATCGCCCGAAAAAGGTGCAACCTGACAACCTAACACACCTGATTGACCGCGCAAATAGAGCGAACTGGCAGAGAGAGGCGTTACGGCGCTATACTGTTCGGCTTCACGAGTTTTCTCCACCGAGCGCTTCAGGTGCTTCATTCTTCTTCGTCGAGATAGGGTTTCTATGGCTGGAAATGCGCAGCAGCAGTCACGTCTGAAGGAGTTGATCGCGCGCGGCAAGGAACAGGGCTACCTGACCTA
>PUOM01000066.1 GCA_003552795.1 Halomonas sp.
CACCATGCGCGAGAAGAAGGAGGGCTGGCGCCTCTCCTGTCAGGTGCCGGTGAAGCAGGACATGAAGGTCGAGGTGCCCGAGGAGGTCTTCGGCGTCAAGCAGTGGGAGTGCGAGGTCATCTCCAATCCCAACGTCGCCACCTTCATCAAGGAGCTCAACCTCAAGCTCCCCGAGGGCGAGAACGTGGACTTCCGCGCCGGCGGCTACGTGCAGCTGGTGGCACCGCCCTATGACATCAAGTTCTCCGACTTCGATATCGAGGAGGAGTATCGGGGTGACTGGGAGAAGTTTGACCTGTTCAAGATCTCCCACAAGAACGACGAGGAAATCATTCGCGCCTACTCCATGGCCAACTACCCGGAAGAAGTGGGTATCCTCAAGTTCAACATCCGTATCGCCACGCCGCCGCCCAACACCAACCACCCGCCGGGCCTGATGTCCACCTACGTCTTCAATCTGAAGCCGGGTGACAAGGTCACGGTGATGGGGCCCTTCGGCGAGTTCTTCGCCAGGGATACCGACGCCGAGATGGTCTTCGTCGGCGGCGGTGCGGGCATGGCGCCGATGCGCAGCCATATCTTCGACCAGCTCAAGCGCCTCAAGTCGTCGCGCAAGATCTCGTTCTGGTACGGTGCGCGCTCCTGGCGCGAGACCTTCTACAACGAGGAGTACGACCAGCTGGCCGAGGAGTTCCCCAACTTCGAGTGGCACCTGGCGCTCTCCGATCCGCTGCCCGAGGACAACTGGGATGGCCCCACCGGCTTCATCCACAACGTGCTCTATGAGAACTACCTCAAGGACCATCCGGCCCCCGAGGACTGTGAGTACTACATGTGCGGGCCGCCCATGATGAACGCCTCCGTGATCAAGCTGCTGCTGGATCTGGGCGTCGAACCCGAGAACATCCTGCTGGATGACTTCGGCGGGTGATCTCCCTCGCCGCGAGGCGACATCCGGGGCTGGCCATGCGGCCAGCCCTCTTTCTATTCGCCCTGCTGATGCCGCTGCTCCTGCTGGTGGGCTGTCGTAAGCATGGGGAGTGGTTTCAGCTCGAGGGCGTGGCCCTCGATACCGGCTACCACATCACGCTGAATGGCGATCTGGGGGAGGGCGACGCTCTCCTGGTCGAGGCCGCCATTCAGGGTGCACTGGCCAGCCTGGATAGTGAGTTGGCGTTTTTGCAGGCGTTCATGAGTCGCCCCCCGCTGCCGCGGCCACTGGCTCCCGCGGAGGCTGCCGGCGACGAGAGGCGCCTCGAGCCCCTGAGCGAGCATCTTCAGGTCCTGGCGGTGGATCGCCTGTTCCGAGTGCTGGATGACTTCGGCATCGCCAACGCCCTGGTCGAACTCGGCGGGGTGCAGCGGGCCAGCGGCATGGCCGGACGCCACCCCTGGCGCGTGCGGCTGCCCCGCACCGGCGTCGGGGAGCCGGAAGAACCCGTCCTGCGGCTGCAGGACGCCGCCCTGGTGACCCGTGACGCGCCGCAGCCACAGGGTGGCGATGCACCGGTCGCGGCGCGTATCCTTGGAGCTACTGTGTTGGCGCAGGATGCCGAGGCGGCCGATCGCCTGGCGAGGAAGCTTCTCGTCGCCGCGCCTGATGACATTCTGGAACACCCGGCACGCCTTGTGGTCCTCACCCCAAGGGGCATCGATGTATATTTCGGCTCGGCCCTCGAGCCGCTGCTCGAGCACTGAGCGAGGAGAACGACATGACCATCTGGATTATCGCCTTTGTCTTCATGCTGCTGATCATGGCGGCCATGGCCGTCGGGGTCATCCTCGGCCGCAAGCCCATCGCCGGTTCCTGCGGTGGTCTCAACCAGCTCGGCCTCAAGGAGGGCTGCGAGGTGTGCGGCGGCAAGGACGAAGTGTGCGAGGAAGAGAACCGCAAGAGCGGCAGCGCCCGCCGCCGCAGCGACGAGAGCCGCGGCGCGGACCTGGGGTACGACGCGACCCGGCGCTGAAGAAACCCGCCATGGCGGATAGCCGCAACGTTCTGGGGCCGCCGGTGGGAGCTGGGCTTTGCCCGGCGAAGGGCTCCTTGGCGGACCCTGCGGGGTCAGACCCCGGCGGCGTCGAACCCGCTCGCAAGGCGCACCATGGCGGGCTTCGTGACTTGGCCGGGGTCTGACCCCTCAGGGGCGACCTCGGCGCCTGTTGAGGCGAATTGGCCGCCAACGCCGAGAAAAATCTGGGGATCCCCCAGGGTCTGACCCCAAAGGGGCGATCTCGGCGTCTGTTGAGGCGAACCTGCCGCCAACACCGAGAAAAACTCGGGGGCTCCTCAGGATCTGACCCGATGAGGCCCCAAGCGTCGAACAGCCAAGGGAACAAGGAGATCAAACGGCCAATGGCAGTCCATAACTACGATGTGGTGGTGATCGGTACCGGCCCGGCGGGAGAGAGCGCCGCCATCAACGCCGCCAAGCACGGCAAGCGGGTGGCGGTGGTCGAGAAGCAGCCGCTGGTGGGCGGCAACTGCACCCACTGGGGCACGATTCCTTCCAAGGCTCTGCGTCATCAGGTCAAGCAGATCATGCAGTTCAATACCAACCGCATGTTCCGCGATATCGGCGAGCCGCGCTGGTTCTCCTTCCCCAGGGTAATGGAGCGCTCCCGGGCCACCATCGAACAGCAGGTGGCGATGCGCACGGGTTTCTACGCCCGCAACCGCATCGACCTGTTCAGCGGCGTGGCACGCTTCAAGGACGAGCACACCCTGCTGGTGCGCGACGACCACGAGGGCATGGATGAGCTGGTGGCCGGAAAGGTCATCATTGCCACCGGCTCGCGGCCCTACCGCCCGGCGGACATCGACTTCCGCCACCCGCGCATCTACTGCTCGGACACCATCCTCAGTCTCTCCCATACCCCGCGTACCCTGATCATCTTCGGCGCCGGGGTCATCGGCTGCGAATACGCCTCCATCTTCTCCGGTCTCGGCGTCAAGGTCGACCTGATCAACAACCGCGACAGCCTGCTCAGCTTCCTCGATGACGAGATCAGCGATGCGCTCTCCTACCACCTGCGCAAGCACGGCGTGCTCATTCGCCACAACGAGGAGTACGACCGCGTCGAAGGTGACGAAGCGGGGGTCACCGTCCACCTGAAGTCCGGCAAGCGGCTGCGCGCCGATGCCTTCCTGTGGGCCAACGGACGGACCGGCAATACCGACCAGCTGGGCCTCGAGAATATCGGCCTGGAGGCCAACTCCCGCGGCCAGCTGATGGTCGACGAGCACTATCGCACGGCCATCCCGCATATCTACGCCGCCGGCGACGTGATCGGCTGGCAAAGCCTGGCCAGCGCCGCCTACGACCAGGGCCTCAACGCCTGCGATGAACTGCTCGACCGCGAATACCGCTATGTCAGCGAGGTGCCTACCGGCATCTATACCATCCCCGAGATCAGCTCCTTCGGGCGCAACGAGCGCGAGCTCACCGAGGCGAAGGTGCCCTATGAAGTCGCCCAGGCCTTCTTCAAGGACACCGCCAGGGCCCAGATCACCGGCGATACCGTGGGCATGCTGAAGATCCTCTTCCACCAGGATACCCTGGAGATCTACGGCATCCACTGCTTCGGCGACCAGGCCTCCGAGATCGTGCATATCGGCCAGGCCATCATGCAGCAGAAGGGCGAGGCCAACAGCCTCAAGTATTTCGTCAGCACCACCTTCAACTACCCCACCATGGCCGAAGCCTACCGGGTGGCGGCGATGAACGGCATGAATCGAGTCTTCTAGCCGCTTCCTGCCACTTCCTCTGGTCCCAACCAAGCCACCTCAGCCGAGGTGGCTTTTTTTGTGCACGCCAGGCGTGGCGCGAACGGCTCGTAACATTCGTAACAGGGTGTTAATGAAAAGAGTAGCCGACGTTCTCCTCCGATTCCCCAATCGGTGGTTTTATTGCCTCTATTCAGCCTCCTGACCGCGGCATATCAACGTAACGTAATGCGCAATGACTAGAAAACTAGTCACTTTGGCATGACGGGGTATGAGATAAATAATTACATGCGCATCAGGTATTTCACCGTTTACTTGTCACGGTTAGTGTAATAATTTGTAAACAAGATTTAATGAGCAGGGGTGAGGTAAATATCTTTTATCCGTTCCAGTCGCCCGATTTATTGTGATCCGCTGCTGATTTGTTTTTCGAGGGTTTATTTCGGTCTTCTCCAGCGTTACGAGGCCAAGAGGGATTTTTCATGTCTCCTTTGTTGTCAACATTATTCGGACTCTCCCGCACAAGGAAGCGCGTGATCCAGGTGGCGGCAGATGTCTGTCTCATCACGGCCAGTTTCCTCGGGGCCATGTGGCTGAGGCTCGAGAGCCTCGATTTTCTTGCCAAGCCGGGGGTATGGGTCGCGCTGCCCCTGGTGGTACCCATCAGCATCGCGCTGTTCATCAGGCTGGGGTTCTATCGGGCGATCATTCGCTACCTGGGCCTGAAGGCGACGCAGACGATTCTGACCGGCGTGCTGGCCTCTTCTGCCGTGCTGGGGCTGATGGTTCTGCTGTTCGAGCTTCCCATACCCCGTTCGGTCCCTTTCATCTACGCCATGCTGGCTTTGATTACGGTCGGGGGCGTCAGGTTTGGTCTGCGCCATCTATACCTCAGCGATCAGGAACGGCGCAAGGCGCGTGTTCTGATCTATGGCGCCGGGGCGGCCGGCCGCCAGC
>PUOM01000036.1 GCA_003552795.1 Halomonas sp.
CGAGCCGGCTCAGCTGACGCACTCCGCTGCCGAAGTAGAGGTGGCTGAACTCCTCGGCCTGGGACGCCTTCAGCTGCGAGCCGGGCCGATAGGCGGCCAGGGTCTGCAGGGCGCCGCCGATGCCTTCAGGGTTGCGGGTATACTGGACGGCGCTGGCGTCGGCCAGAAACTCCCGCTGGCGACTCACCGCGGCCTTGATCAGGTTGCCGCACAGGGTGCCGGCATAGCCCACCAGCATCAGCGCGGCTCCGCCGCCCATCAGCCCCAGCTGGGCGCCGCCGCCGCGGCGTGACGTGCGTCGGCGCCCGGTCATGGCCGCACCGCGCAGCAGCGTCTGGCCGATCAGACCAATCATCAGGATACCGTGCAGCAGCGCCACCAGGCGCAGGTTGAGGCGCATGTCACCGTGGAGGATATGGCTGAACTCGTGGGCGATGACGCCCTGCAGCTGATCGCGATCGAGCTGCTCGATGGCGCCCCGGGTCACGCCGATGGCGGCGTCGTGGGGCTCGTGTCCGGCGGCGAAGGCATTGATGGCGCTATCCTCGAGCAGGTAGACCGCCGGCACCGGCAGCCCCGAGGCGATGGCCATCTCCTCCACCACGTTGAGCAGCCGGCGCTCATTGGCATCCCGAGTGTCGGTATTCAGCGGTCGGCCGCCCAGCGCCTCCGCGACCGCCGAGCCGCCGGCACGCAGCTGCAGGTGGCGCATCACCGCGCCGCCCACCACCACGGCCACCACCCCCAGCGCCACCCAGCCGAACAGCACAGGGTCCAGGGCACGGGCCAGCGGGTCGCTGCCGCCCGACTGGCCGTCCATCAGCACCACGAGCAGGGCCACCAGGGCGCTGGCAGCCACGATCAGACCGACCACCGCGAGCAGCAGCAGGGCAACGAGACGCCCGGTCTGACGCCGGGCCCGATCCTGGGCGGTAAAGAAATCCATGGGCCGCCTCCGCTCAGAAACTGACGCGTGGCGCGGCCTGGATCTCGGCACTGTCCTCGAACTCCAGCAGCGCGGCGTCGTCGCGATGACCGAGGGAGGCCGCCATGAGCACCGGCGGGAAGCTCTGCTTGTAGGTGTTGTACTGCATCACCGCGTCGTTGAAGGCCTGGCGGGCGAAGGCCACACGGTTCTCGGTGCTGGTCAGGGTCTCGGAGAGCTGGCGCATGTTTTCCGAGGCCTTGAGGTCGGGGTAGGCCTCCATCACCACGTTGAGTCGCCCCAGGGCCGAGCCCAGGGCGCCCTCGGCGCCGGCCAGCTGCGCCATGGCACCGGGATCGCCGGGGTGGGCCGCGGCGTTCTGGAGTCCGGCCAGGGCCCCGTTGCGGGCCTCGGTCACCGCAGTGAGAGTCTCACGCTCATGACTCATATAGGCGCGTGCGGTCTCCACCAGATTGGGAATCAGGTCGTAGCGACGCTTGAGCTGAACCTCGATCTGGGCGAAGGCGTTCTGGTAGCGATTCTTCAGGGCCACCAGGCGGTTGTAGATGGAGACTGCGTAGACCAGCAGCAGGCCAAGCACCACCAGCGGCAGGACCAACGAGAGTGACATGGTCGACTCCTTGTCGTGAGAAGAATGGTTCATGCAAGCAGGGTCATGTCGTGACAGGGGGTTGATGCTATCATCGGGGCGTCCCGGCCAGGCACGGACAGCTTCAAGGCTAGCAGGCCAGCGCTCCGGGGTCGCCATCGGGTGTTTGCAGAGACGATTCAGGGAGCCGAACTTGGCCGAGCAACTCAGGGATTTCGCCCACGCCTTTCTCCACGCCCTGCGCAATCTGACGCCGATCATCGTGGTGGTGGTGGCCTTTCAGGCCCTGCTGTTCCGGGAGTGGCCGGAGGGCGGCATGAGCATCGCCATCGGCCTGCTGATCGTGGCCATCGGGGTGGCGCTCTTCCTCCAGGGCCTGGAGCTCAGCATCTTCCCGGTGGGCAAGCGGCTCGCCAACCAGTTTGCCCGGCGCGGCTCCATGCCGCTGCTGATGGCCTTCGGCTTCGCCATCGGCTTCTCGGCGGTGGTGGCCGAGCCCGCCCTGATCGCCGTCGCCGAGCAGGCCTACGAGATCAGCGAGGGACGCATCGACGCCCTCACCCTGCGCCTGATCGTGGCCGGCTCGGTGGGCCTGGTGATGGCGGTGGGGGTGCTCAGGGTGATCCTCGGCCATCCTCTTCACTGGTACATGATTGGCGGCTACGCGACCGTGGTGCTGGTGACCTTCTTCGCCCCGGAGGAGATCGTGGGACTCGCCTATGACTCCGGCGGGGTGACCACCAATATCGTCACGGTGCCGCTGATTGCCGCCCTGGGCATCGGCCTGGCCTCCTCCATTCGCGGGCGCAATCCGCTGCTCGACGGCTTCGGTCTGGTGGCGCTGGCCGTGATGGTGCCGATGATCAGCGTGCAGCTCTACGGGATCCTGGTCTACGCCGACCCTGGCGATATCGCCAACGGCGCCGCCCTGGTCGCCGACAGCGACACCGATGCGCCCTCCGGCCCCCTGGTGATGATCCTCGATCTGTTCGGCATGCTGCGCGACGTGCTGCCCATCATCCTGGTGATCCTCTTCTTCCAGTTCGGGGTGCTACGCCGCCCGCTGGCCAACCCGGTCAAGGTGGGCGTGGGCTTTGCTCTGGTGATCATCGGCCTCTACGCTTTCGTGGTGGGCCTCAAGCTGGGGCTCTTTCCCATCGGCGAGCG
Organism: Halomonas sp.; assembly: GCA_003552795.1. Lineage (GTDB taxonomy): Bacteria > Pseudomonadota > Gammaproteobacteria > Pseudomonadales > Halomonadaceae > Halomonas. The sequence goes on from PUOM01000036.1 coordinate 2,703, forward strand.
CATGGCCGAACAGCTGATCGGCTTCGACAGCTGGCTGTGGGTCTACCTGTTTGCCTTTGCCATCGGCTTCGCCACCACCATGGCGGAGCCGGCGCTGATCGCCGTGGGCCAGCAGGCCGAAGAGGCCGCCGCCGGCAAGATCCAGGGCAACGTCATCCGAATTCTGGTCGCCGTGGGCGTTGCCATCGGCATCACCATCGGCGTCCACCGCATCATCAGCGGCGATTCCATCCACTACTACATCATCGGCGGCTACTCGCTGGTGATCGCCCTGACGGCCCTGTCGCCCCGCTATATCGTGGCGCTGGCCTTCGACCTGGGCGGGGTGACCACCTCGGAGGTGACGGTTCCCCTGGTGACCGCCCTGGGTATCGGCCTGGCCGGCCAGATCGAGGGGCGTAACGTGCTGATCGACGGCTTCGGCCTGATCGCCTTCGCCTCCATCTTCCCTATCGTGACCGTAATGAGCTATGCCATCCTGATGGAACGGGTGGCCCACTGGAGAGAGAAGCGACCATGAAGTTTTCCCTGCTGGTGGCCATCGTGCCCGAGGACCTGGAGCAGGAGTGCATCGATGCCGCCACCGAGACCGGCGCCGTGGGCATGACCCTGATGTCCGGCCGCGGCATCGGCGGCGAGCGCAAGAAGACCTTCTTCGGCCTGACCTTCGAGGGCAGCCAGAGCGTCATGCTGATGACCCTGGAGAAGGGACTGTCGCTCAAGGTGCTCAAGGCGATTCGTCAGATCGTCAACCCCACCGGAGACGACTCCAAGGGCCTGGTGATGACCCTGCCCATCGAGCATCTGGGCGGCATCGACATGTCACAGGTCAAGCGCTTCGAAGAGCGCATCCGCCACGAGATCTGATCGCCCCTCGGCCCCTACCCAACGGAGAGAGACAATGCTGGTCAAGGACATCATGATGCGCGACGTGGTGACGGTGTCACCCTTCGCCACCCTGCGGGACGCCCTGGCACTGATGAAGCAACACAACCTCAAGTGTTTGGTGGTGGAACAGCAGGATCCCCACGATGCCTGGGGACTGATCACCTACACCAATATCCTCAAGACCATCGTCGCGGAGAACGGCGATATCGACCTGATCAACGTCTACGACGTCTGCGCCAAGCCGGCCATCGGCGTCGGCGAGTCGCTGGACGTGCGCCATGTGGCCCGCCTGATGACCCACAATATCGTCAAGCGCGTGCTGGTGCTGGAGGACAACCGTCTGCTCGGCCTGGTCACCATGGACGATATCGTGGGCACCGTCCTCGACCTGATCGAGTAAAGGACGGAAATCGCCGACATGGAAGAGTTCTTTACCTGGGCCGGCAGGACGCTGGGAGACGCCATCCGCTTCGTGGTCGACCTGCTGACCGGCTTCTTCGCCAATATCGGTGATGCCGCCCGGGGCTTTCTCGACGGCCTCGCGGGGGCGCTGGGCATCTCACCCTCGCTGGTCAGCATGGCGGTGCTGCTGATTGGCCTGTGGCTGCTGTGGGCGGGCGTCAGGGCGCTGATGCGCCGAGCCATCCTGGGCGCCCTGATCTGGCTGCTGCTGGGGGTGACCGTGCTGAGCTGGCTGATCTATTGATGGCCGACTCGAGGCCTATCTGGCAATGCCTCTTCGCGCGATAAATCGCCCTCCTACCACGCTTATCCGGCGATGAGGTATCGGGCCAGCGACACTGCAGCCCGGGTGCAACACCGACTCATGACGCACCCACCATTCGAACAAAAACGCCGCCCTGGAGGGCGGCGTTTTCGTTGCGGTCCACTCGACCCCGGTCAGGCCAGGGCTTTCTCGATGACCTCGTACACATTCGGCGAGAGCTCCTCGGCGCGGATGCGCTCGAGTTCGCCCTTCATCAGTTCCTGGCGGGTCTCGTCGAAG
>PUOM01000260.1 GCA_003552795.1 Halomonas sp.
GGCTGGAGGAGCGCGAGCAGGCCCGCCGAGAGGTACAGTCCCGGGAGGCGCGCCTCGAAGCGCTGGTGAGCTCCATGCAGGATCTGATCTTCGTGTTCGATGGCCAGGGTCGCTTCGTCTATGTGCATGCCGGCGACCCCGACCTGCTGCTGACCTATCCCGAGGCGATGCTGCATCACCATTATCAGGATGTGCTGTCCGAGCCCATGGCTCGTCAGCTGGAGGCGGCGCTCCAGGAGATCAACCGCACCGGCCGCCCGACCTCCTACGATTACCGGCTCGAGGTCAACGGCATGACGCGCCACTTCAGCACCGTCCTGAGCCCTCTGGTCGACCACGGCCAAGAGAGGGGGGGCGCCCTGGCCGTGGTGCGTGACGTGACCGAGTCCCGCGCGGCCGAGGCCCAGCTGCGCATTGCGGCGACCGCCTTCGAGACCCATCTGGGCATGCTCATCACCGATGCCGAGGGCACCATCCTGAGGGTCAACGACACCTTCAGCCGCATCACCGGCTACGCCGAGTCGGAGGTGGTGGGCCAGCATACCCGCCTGCTCGGTTCCGGCCTCCACGACGCTGCCTTCTATGCGTCGCTGTGGGCCAGGGCAGCGAGGGACGGCAGCTGGCAGGGCGAGGTCTGGAGTCGCCGCAGAAGCGGTGAGGTCTACCCGGAATGGCTGACCATCAGCGCCGTGCGCGACGGCGCCGGGACGCTGACCCACTACGTGGTCACCTTCAGCGACCTCACCGAGCGCAAGGCCGCCGAGTATGAGATTCACCAGCTGGCGTTCTATGATCCGCTGACCGGGCTTCCCAACCGACGCCTGCTGATGGACCGCCTCGACGGGGCGCTCAAGGAGAGCTGTCGCAGCGGCCGGTTCGGCGCCCTGCTGTTCCTTGATCTGGACCACTTCAAGCGGGTCAACGACAGCTTCGGCCACCACGCCGGGGACCAGCTGCTGCAGCGCGTTGCCGAGCGCTTCGGCGACGCGCTGCGCGACACCGATACCCTGGCGCGGCTGGGCGGTGACGAGTTTGCCCTGCTGCTGCTGGATCTGGGGCAGGAGGCAGAGGATGCCGCGGAACTGGCCGCCCGGGTCGCCAAGAAGCTCTTGGCGGAGCTGGAGTCCCCGGTCAACCTGGGTGACGAGTCCCTGACCGTGACCGCGACCGCGAGTATCGGCATCACCCTGTTCCACGATCAGGGGTTCACCCTCGACGAGATCCTTCAGCAGGCCGACATGGCGCTGTTCCAGGCCAAGGATGCCGGTCGTAACACCCTGAGTTTCTTCGATACCGACCTGCAAGTCAGGGCCCAGGCCCGGGCGCGGCTCGAGACGGACCTGCGTCAGGCGCTGCCCAACCACGAGCTGCGCCTGCACTATCAGCCTCAGGTCAACGAGCGCGGCGACATCGTCGGGGCCGAGGCCCTGCTTCGCTGGCAGCACCCTGAGCGGGGCATGGTTTCGCCCGAGCAGTTCATTCCCCTGGCCGAGGAGAGTCGGCTGATCGTCTCCATCGGCCACTGGGTGCTGGAGGCCGCCTGCCGGCAGCTGGCGGCCTGGGCGGCAGACCCGGCGCGGGCGGCGCTGAGCATTTCCGTCAACGTCAGCCCGCTGCAGTTCCGCGAGCCGGACTTCGTCGAGCGCCTGCTGGCGATCCTCGAGACCACCGGCGCCCCGGCCTCGCATCTCAAGCTCGAACTGACCGAGAGCCTGCTGCTGGAGGCCCGTGACGAGGCGCGCAGTCGCATGCTGGAGCTGCGTGAGCGGGGCGTGTGCTTTGCGCTGGATGACTTCGGCACCGGCTACTCGTCGCTGGCCTATCTCAAGCGCCTGCCCCTGGACCAGCTCAAGATCGACCAGTCCTTCGTGCGTGATCTGCTGGAGGACGAAGCCAGCGAGGCGATCGTCGCCAGCACCATTGCCCTGGCCCAGAGCCTGAAGCTGGAGGTGGTGGCCGAGGGAGTAGAGAGCGCCGAGCAGCGAGACTGGCTGCTGGCGCATGGCTGTCGGGTCCTGCAGGGCTATCTGTTCGGGTGGCCGGTGGCCGTGGAGGCGCTGGTATTCGACGTCTGAGGGCCGGGCTCACCCCTCGCGGTCGTGCAGATGGGCCTCGGCCTCCGCGGCGCTCTGGTAGATATGGGGTGCCACGGCGCGTGCCTCCAGGGCGTGGCCCAGCTTGCGGCGCATGAAGCCGCTGGTGGTATAGCGGGTCACCCGGGTATAGAAGCGCTCCTCCAGGCCGCGCACCATCTCGGTGTAGGCGTCCAGCACCGCGTCGTCGATGCGGCAGTGGTCGTAATTGACCACCGCATAGACCCGCCGGCCCAGGGGCGCCAGCCGCGCCTCCACCTCCTGCTCGATGGCCGCCACGTCCGCTCGGGTCGTGATCCGCAGGTTCTCGAAATCGATGAACATCACCTCGCCCGCCGCATCCAGGTGGAAGCGCCGGGCCAGCGGCCTGTCAAGCAGCGTTTCGCGCAGCCCCATCGGGGCCTCCTGGAAGATACGCGGGTCCATGGCTCTCGGCGGCTCGGGCATCAGGGGGGGGAAGCCCATCTGCGCCAGGATGTCACGCTCGAGGTCCACCCCCGGGGCGATCTCGACGAGGGCGATGCCCTCCAGGGTCAGCGCGAAGACGCAGCGCTCGGTCACGTAGAGCACCGGCTTGCCGTCGGCGGCGGCCAGCGCGCCGCTGAAGGTGCGCTGCTCCACCTCGGCGACGAACTTGGGCTCGCCGCCCTCGGGCAGGCGCAGGGCGCCGTCGACGATCTCCAGAGCCTCCCGGCTGGCCGTAAAGGTGCCCATGAACACCACCTTGCGGGCGTTCTGGCTGATGTTGATGAAGCCGCCGGCGCCGGCCAGGCGGCTGCCGAAGCGCGAGACGTTGACGTTGCCGGCGGCGTCGACCTGGGCCATGCCCAGGAAGGCGATGTCCAGGCCGCCGCCGTCGTAGAAGTCGAACTGGGCGGGCTGGTCGATGATCGCCTGGGTGTTGAGGGCGGCGCCGAAGTCGAGTCCGCCGGCGGGCAGGCCGCCGATCACCCCGGGCTCGGCGGTCAGCGTCACCAGCTCCAGCACCCGCTCTTCGCTGGCCACCGCGCCGACCCCCTCCGGCATGCCGATGCCCAGGTTGACCACGCTGTTGGGCGCCAGCTCGAAGGCGGCACGGCGGGCGATGAGCTTGCGGGCGGCGAGGGGCAGGGCCTCCGGGGTGGCCATGGGCACCCTGATCTCGCCGGAGTAGGCCGGGTTGTAGGGGGTGCGGAAGGTCTGCCAGTGGTGCTCCGGCTCGTCGCAGACCACCACGCAGTCCACCAGCACCCCGGGAATACGGACCTCCTTGGGGTGCAGGGTGCCGGGCTCGGCGAGGCGCTCGACCTGGACGATCACCAGGCCGCCGGAGTTGCGTACCGCCGTGGCGATGGCCAGCGCCTCGAGCACCAGGGCCTCGCGTTCCATGGTCACGTTGCCCAGGGTGTCGGCGGTGGTGCCTCGCAGCAGGGCCACCTGCAGCGGCAGGGCGGGGTAGAAGAGGTACTCCACGCCGTCGATCGCCATCAGCCGCACGCGCTCGTCGGGGGTGACATCGTTGACCCGGCCGCCCTCCAGGCGCGGGTCGACGAAGGTGCCGAGCCCCACCCGGGTGAGGGTGCCGGGCTTGCCGGCCGCGATGTCGCGGAACAGGTGGGAGATCACCCCCTGGGGCAGGTTCCAGGCCTGGATGCGCCCCTCGAGGGCCAGCCGCTGCAGTGCCGGCACCAGCCCCCAGTGGCCGCCGATCACGCGCCCCACCAGGCCCTCGTGGCCCAGGTGGTTGAGACCGCGGGTCTTGCCGTCGCCCTGGCCGGCGGCATACATCAGGGTCAGGTCGCGGGGCCGGCCGGTCTCGAGAAAGCGCGCTTCGAGGGCCACCGCCAGGTGCTCGGCAAAGCCGATACCGACGAAGCCGCCGGTGGCCACGGCGTCGCCGTCGCGGATCAGCTCCATGGCTTCGCGGGCCGAGACGACCTTGCCCTTCTCGGTGAAGGGTCGGTCGGTGAGCAGCGGATGGGTGCGGCGTTGCATGGCGGGCGTCCCCTCGGTGGCGCTGTTGTGATTGTCGCGGGCGCTCTGCGGCGCCCTGCTGTCACGTTAGCACGCCGTCCCGTTGAGCGCGGGGGAAGAGTTGCCAAGCCTCTTCTTCTGCCTGATACTGTATGAAATTACAGTTATCGTGGAGGTGTCCATGCCGCTCTCCTGTCGGACGAGGATCCAGGTTATCGGCCGCGCTGCCGGCGAGGGAGCGGGAGCGCCCCGGCCGCTGATGGGCTGCCGGGTGCGGGCGGGCTTCCCGAGCCCCGCCGATGATCACCTGGAGGCCGAGATCAATCTGCACGCCCACGTGGTGAAGCGCCCGGCGGCCACCTACTTCGTGCGCGCCGAGGGCGACTCCATGCTCGGCGACGGCATCCACCACGGCGATCTGCTGGTGGTGGACCGCAGCCTGGAGCCGCTGCCGGGCCGGGTGATCGTCATCGCCCTGGAGGGGGAGCCCACCGTCAAGCGCCTGGAGCAGCGCGGTGCGGCGGTGTGGCTGGTGGCCAGCAAC
>PUOM01000179.1 GCA_003552795.1 Halomonas sp.
ATGCCGGTCGCCGCGGCCGGGTCGGCGAGGATGACATCGGCCACCTTGCGTTCGGAGCGGTTGAGCTCCTCGAGGCGTTGACGAATGCGATCGATCAGGTCGTGACGGGCCATGGCGCGGTAGCGCTCTCCATGCTGGGCGGCGCGGAGCCGCGGGGTTGAAGCGGGAACAGGTGATGTAGTGATTTAACTACATTATGCTGGCTATCCTATCCCGAGCCGCTGGGGCAGGCCATAGCGAGCGCCGAGCCGGTCGCATCTCGTGGAAAGTCAACTGAAGGGGGGCGGAAATGAGCCATCACAACCGAACCGGCCAGGCGGCCAGCACGGGGATCGATCTGGCGCTGTTCGGCGCCCTCGGCGACCTGGCTCAGCGCAAGCTCTTTCCGGCGCTCTTTCAGCTCGATCGTGAGGGGCTGCTCGACCCGAGCACGCGCCTGCTGGGCCTGGCGCGCCAGACGCTCGATCTCGACGGCTTCAAGGCCCGCGTCGAGCAGGCGCTCAATACCCACGTCAAGGCCGATGAGCTCGATCGCGACACCCTGACGCGCTTCCTGGCGCGGCTCGACTATCGCTGCCTCGACTTCACCGCCGTCGACGGCTACGCGGGGATCCGCGACTGGCGCGAGGCGGGGCGGGAACGTCCCATGGTGGTCTACCTGTCGGTCGCGGCGAGGCTCTACGGCGATATCTGCCACCACCTGCAGGCGAGCGAGTGCCTCGACGACCAGGCGCGGGTGGTGGTGGAAAAGCCGATCGGCCATGACATGGCCTCGTCGGCGGCGATCAACGACGCCATCGGCGCCGTCTTCCCCGAGTCGCGCATCTACCGCATCGATCACTACCTGGGCAAGGAGACGGTGCAGAACCTGATCGCCCTGCGCTTCGCCAACCCGCTGTTCGGCACCCAGTGGAACCAGAACCACATCTCCCACGTGGAGATCACCGTCGCCGAACAGGTCGGCATCGAGGGGCGCTGGGGCTACTTCGACGCCGCCGGCCAGCTGCGCGACATGGTGCAGAACCACCTGCTGCAGCTGGTCTGCCTGATCGCCATGGACCCGCCGGCCAACCTCGATGCCGACGCCATCCGCGACGAGAAGGTCAAGGTACTCAGGGCGCTGCGCCCCTTCAGCGACGACATGCTGGGGCGCGACGTGGTGCGCGGCCAGTACATCGCCGGCACCATCGGCGGCCAGGCGGTGCCCGGCTACCTCGAGGAGGAGGGCGCCAACACCCAGAGCCATACCGAGTCCTTCGTGGCCATGAAGACCGGCGTGGAGAACTGGCGCTGGGCCGGCGTGCCCTTCTACCTGCGGACCGGCAAGCGCATGCCCGAGAAGCTCTCGCAGATCGTGATCCACTTCCGTCAGCAGCCCCACTACATCTTCGACCCGGACCAGCGCGGCCTGGCCGCCAACAAGCTGGTGATCCGCCTGCAGCCGGAGGAGGGCATCGCCCTGGAGGTGCTGACCAAGGACAGCGGCCTGGACAAGGGCATGCGCCTGCGCCGCGGCCCGCTGCATCTGGACTTCAACAGCGCCTTTCCCAAGTCGCGGATTCCCGACGCCTACGAGCGGCTGCTGCTCGAAGTGATGAAGGGGCAGCAGTACCTCTTCGTGCGCCGCGACGAGGTCGAGCACGCCTGGCAGTGGTGCGACAATCTGATTGCCGCCTGGGCCGATCGTGACGAGGCGCCGCGGCGCTATCCGGCCGGCTCCTGGGGGCCCGTCGCCTCCATTGCCATGATCACCCAGGACGGGCGAAGCTGGTACGAGGATTATTAGCCTTAAGCCGTAAGCTGTAAGAAGTGTTGAGTGAAGGGTGGTGAGTGAGGGAGCGAACTTCAGTTCGCGAAGGGTAAGGCGTCGGAGACACCCGTTGGAGAGACCCGTTGGTCCCTCAGGAGGAAGCAATATGAGCGAGCTTTGCCGAGAGCGCCTGGCCAGCCAGCTGGCCGAAGCGGTGGCCGAGGCGCTGCGCCAGGATCTGAGCCGTCAGGAGCGCGCCCTGCTGGTGGTCTCCGGCGGCGCCACGCCGGTGCCCTTCCTGCGGACGCTGGCCGCCTGCGAGCTGCCCTGGTCGCGGGTCCAGGTGACCCTGGCCGATGAACGCTGGGTCGCCCCGGAGGCCGACGAAAGCAACGCCCGGCTGGTGCGCCAGCACCTGCTGCAGGGGCCGGCGGCGGCGGCCAGTTTCGTCCCCCTGACCACCGACGACCCCACCCCCGAGCAGGGGGCCGAAACGGTGGCCCGCCGCATCGCCGGCCTGGCCTGGCCGGCCAGCGCGGTAGTGCTGGGCATGGGCGGCGATGGCCACACCGCCTCGCTGTTCCCCGACAGCCAGGAGCTGTCGCTGGCGCTCTCCACCGCCGAGCCCGCGGTGGCCGTGCGCGCGTCGAGCCAGCCCCTGCCGCGCCTGACCCTGAGCGCCGACCGCCTGCACCGGGCCCGGCGCCACTTCCTGCACATCACCGGCGGCGACAAGCGTGACATGCTGGTGCGGGCGCTGGCGGGCGATGACGTCCGCGAGCTGCCGATCCGCGCCTTTCTTTCCTGCCCGCTGGCGATCTACTGGGCCCCCTGAATCCGACCGGAGATGTTCCATGACCATTGATAAACAGCTGCCCTCGACCCGTACCACCGAGCTCGACAGCATCTGCCTCAAGGCGGAGGTGATCCCGGTACTGGCCATCCGGCGCGTGGAGGATGCCGTGCCCCTGGCCACCGCCCTGGTCGAGGGGGGGCTGACCGTGCTGGAGGTGACCCTGCGCACCGACTGCGCCCTGGAGGCGGTGCGCCGCATCAAGGCGGCGCTGCCCCAGGCCAGCGTGGGCGTGGGGACCGTGCTTACCCCGGCCCAGTATCGCCAGGCCGAGCAGGCCGGCGCCGATTTCGTGGTCACCCCGGGAAGCACCGAGGCGCTCTATCGCTACGGCGTGACCAGCCCGGTGCCGATGCTGCCCGGCGTGGCCACCGTCTCCGAGCTGATGACCGGCTGGCAGTACGGCTATCGCCGCTTCAAGTTCTTCCCCGCCGAGGCCAGCGGAGGGGTCAAGGCGCTCAAGGCCTTCGCCGGCCCCATCGCCGAGGCGCGCTTCTGCCCCACCGGCGGCATCAATCTCGACAACGCCGAGGACTACCTGGCGCTCAAGAATGTGATGTGCGTGGGCGGCTCCTGGCTGACGCCGAACTCCCTGGTGGAGGCCGAGGACTGGAACGGCATCCGTCAGCTGGCCCGGGAGGCCGCGGAGCGCTTTCACCACTGAGGGCCCGGTGAGCCGCGCATCCCGAGCCGACCTTCGCCGAGGCCGGCGACGTCGTGGCTAGCGAGTTTCACCGCACCGTTTCGCCTGGCCGTTTCAACTAGCCGGCTTACCCAGGGCTGAGCGTGGTGCCCAGCAGATGCTGGGCGCCGGGCACCAGCCATACGGGGTCGAGGCGGGTGTTGGCCGACTCCACGCACAGAAAGTGGTGCCCGGCATCCGTCGGCGTATCGGTCGGAAGTTCCTCGCCGGGATGCCAGACCACCGCGGAGTCGCTGCCCTGGCGGGCGATGCGCAGACGGCGCGCGCCGTCGTCGAGAATCAGCTCGGCGTTGGTGTGATAGATGCGGTCGAGCCCGCCGCGCACGCCGAGCTCCCCCTGCTGCTCGCGCTCGGCGAAGCCGGCCAGCTTGTCCAGATAGCGGGCGCCGGCCAGCCCCTCGAGGCGACTGGCGAAGGCGTCGCTGAGCGCCAGGTAGCTGTGCAGGGCGCCGCTGATCTTGATCGGGGTCTCGCCGGTATGTTCGGTGATCAGCTCCACATGCAGGCGCCGGGCGTTGGCCTGGACCACCAGGCGCGGCGCGAGCTGGCTGTGCAGGCGCTCCTCCGGCGAGAGGTGCAGCTCCACCCCCTCCTCGTGTTCATCCACGGCGTCCAGGCGCCAGTCGGCCTGGCGCGCCGGGCCGTGGAAGGGACCGCTGCGATCCTCGCTCTCGTCGGCATAGTGGTCATCGGCGAACCAGGGCCAGCAGAGCGGAATGCCGCCGCGAACGGTGCCGGGCAGGTCTTGGGGCGTGGGCGTCACCCAGAGCCAGCCGCCCGGCACCATGCCTTCCGGCGCGGCGTCGAGCGACGGTTTAACGCCTGCGGCTCGCGCGGTTTCGGGCGCATCCGGGGCGCCGGCCGGAAAATAGTGCAGGACCTGGGCGCCCTGGAGCGAGACGGCGAGTTCGCCCCAGGTCTCGTTGGCCAGCCACACCTCGCGGCCGGCCCATCGGGCGCGGCGCTGACCGTGGGTGTCATCGAGCAGGGTTCTGAGCGAAGCGGGAATCATGGGAGCCTCCTGAGCTGGCGGCGCAGCGGACATGGCGTTGCGGTGGCGGCATAGCCTAGCACGGCAGGCCCCCTCGGCTCAGGCGTCCTCGTCGTGGATCTGGCCGGCCTGGCGGGCCAGGTCATCGGCCTCGAAGCCGCCGAACACCGAGGCGCCCTGTTCGGCGCCCGTGGCCAGATGGCGGAAGCCGGCGAACAGCTCGCGGCCCAGGCCCACATGATGCGAGGCCAGCTGCGGCTCGCTCGCCTCGCGCGCGGCCCAGTCC
>PUOM01000147.1 GCA_003552795.1 Halomonas sp.
ACTGTGGGCTCTTCCAGGGCCAGGACGCCGACCCGGCGGACGCCTTCGAGCAGCTCCAGGTGCGCTTCCCGGTGGAGGACGTGCTGGCGCTGGTGGTCACCCATGTGCACGTCGACCATATCGGCCGGCTGCCCTACCTGCTGGCGGCGGGGTGGCGGGGGCCGATCCTCTGCTCGGTGCCTTCGCGACGGCTGCTGCCGCTGGTGATCGAGGACGCGCTGAAGATCGGCTTCACCCGCGACCGGGCGCTGATCGAGCGCTTTCTCGCCGAGGTGGAGAGCCGGCTGGTGGCGCTGGAGATCGGCGCCTGGCACACCCTGGTGGACGACGCGCGCCACCGGGTGCGGGTCAAGCTCAAGCGTGCCGGGCATATCCTCGGCTCCGCCTACGTGGAGGTCGATACCCTGGCACGCGCCACGGGGCAGGCGCACCGCACGCTCTTCTCCGGCGACCTGGGGGCGCCCCATGCGCCGCTGCTGCCGGCGCCGAAGCCGCCCTGGCGCTGCGACACCCTGGTGCTGGAGAGCACCTACGGCGACCGCGAGCACGAGAACCGCCGCCAGCGCCGCGGCCGGCTCAAGGCGGCCATCGATCGCGCCCTGGCCAACGGCGGCAGCGTGGTGGTTCCCGCCTTCAGCATCGGCCGCACCCAGGAGCTGCTCTACGAGCTGGAGACGCTGATCCACCGGGCGAACAGCCCGCGCTGGCGCGAGCTGGAGATCATCGTCGATTCGCCCCTGGCGGCGCGCTTCACCGAGATCTACCGCGAGCTCAAGCCGTGGTGGGACGCCGAGGCCCACCGCCGCCTGGGGGCGGGGCGCCACCCGCTCAGCTTCGAGAACCTTTATACCGTTAGCTCGCACGAGGAGCACGAACGCACCCTGGCCTATCTCGCCGAGAGCGGCCGCCCGGCGGTGGTGATCGCGGCCAGCGGCATGGTCAGCGGGGGCCGGGTGGTCAACTACCTCAAGCGCATGCTGAGCGACCCGCGCCACTGCGTGCTGTTCATCGGCTATCAGGGCAGCGGCACCCCGGGGCGCGATATCCAGCGCTACGGCCCCCGCGGCGGCTGGGTGGCGCTGGACGGCGAACGTATCGATATTCGCGCCCGGGTGGAGACGGTCTCCGGCTACTCCGCCCATGCCGATCGCCGCAACCTGCTCAACTTCGTGCGCCGCATGCGCCATCCGCCCCGGCATATCCGCCTGGTCCACGGCGAGGCCGAGGCGCAGCGGGCGCTGCGCGAGACGCTGCTGGCCTGGGCAGGGCAGGCCGGGCACCCCCTCGAGGTATCGCTGGGGTGTGAACAGGGCCTTTAGAGCAGGGCTTTTGGAGATGAGCTGAGGTAAGTTGAGGGTCACCGAGGGTCGATGCGGCCACCGAAGTTCAATGCCACAGGGAGAACGCAATGGTCGAGGCGCTGACGGTTTCCGAGGTCTACCGGGTCTGCCCGGAGGAGGCCTTCTCATTCGAGGTGACCAGCGAGCTGGCGTCGCTGGACCTGCTGAGCGGCCACGACAGGGCGCGGGAGGCGCTGGACTTCGGCACGGCGATCCGCAGCGACGGCTTCAACCTCTTCGTGCTCGGCCAGCCGGGTCACGGCATGCACGGGCTGGTGGGGTGCTACCTGGAGGAGCGCTCCCGGGACAAGCCGGCCCCGCCGGATTGGGGCTATCTGTATAACTTCGAGGACCCCTCGGAGCCGCTCTACCTGCAGCTGCCGCCGGGCCTGGGTCGCCAGGTTCGGAGCGACATCGACGCCCTGGCCGATGAGCTGCGCGGGGCGATCCCGGCGGTGTTCGAGAGCGAGGAGTATCAGAACCGCCTGCAGGAGCTGAAGCAGGCCATGGGCGAGCGGCAGCGCGATGCCATCGAGGCGGTGCGCCGGGAGGCCCGCGAGCAGGGCATCCTGCTGCTCTCCACCCCCAACGGCTTCACCTTCGCGCCGGCGGACGACGACAAGATGATGTCGCCGGAGGAGTACGAGAAGCTGCCCAAGGAGGAGCGCGAGCGCATCGAGCATACGGTGGAGATCCTGCAGCGCAAGCTGACCCAGACGATCCGCCGCATGCCCAAGCTGGCCAAGGCGCTGCGCGACCAGGTCACGGGCCTCAACGAGGAGGTGCTGCAGACGGCCATCGGCTCGCCCCTGGCCGAGCTGGAGGAGCGCTACGCCGAGCAGCCGGGGGTGCTCGCCCACCTGACGGCGATTCGCGAGGCGATCCTGCAGCACGTCGACTCCTTCATCTCCGACGAGCCCGAGATTCCCCCGGAGGCGGTCTTCAGCCGCTTTTACCTCAACCTGCTGGTGGACAACGCCGAGACCGAGGGCGCGCCGGTGATCTACCAGGACCTGCCGGGCCACCAGCACCTGGTGGGGCGCATCGAGCACCACGTGCACAACGGCACCCTGCTCACCGATTTCTCGCTGATCCGCGCCGGCGCCCTGCACCGCGCCAACGGCGGCTACCTGGTGCTGGACGTGCGCGGCCTGCTCACCCAGCCCGGCGCCTGGGAGACCCTCAAGCGCATCCTGCGCGCGGGGGAGATCCGCACCGAATCCCTGGAGCAGGCCTACGGGCTGATCAGCACGGTGGGCCTGGAGCCCCAGTCGATCCCGCTGGACGTGAAGATCGTGCTGCTCGGCGAGCGGCTGCTCTACTACCTGCTCTGCGAGCACGATCCGGAGTTCCTGGAGCTGTTCAAGGTGCAGGTGGACCTGGAGGATGAGCTGCCGCGCAGCGAGGCCAACCTGTCGCTCTATGCCCAGATGGTGGCGACCCTCGCTCGGGAGGCAGCCCTGCGCCCTCTGGATCGCAGCGGAGTGGCGGCCACCATCGAGCGGGCCAGTCGCCTGGCCGATGACCAGCAGCGTCTCACCGCCCGCCACCGCGACCTCAGCGACCTGCTCCAGGAGGCCGACCACTGGGCGGCCATGGAGGAGGCCGCGGTGATCACCCGCGCCCATGTGGAGACGGCGGTCTCTCATCAGCTCTATCGCGCCGGACGCCTTCGCGAGCGCAGCCACGAGCAGATCACTCGCGGCACGGTGATGATCGCCACCGAAGGGCGCGTGGTGGGGCAGGTGAACGGGCTCTCGGTGCTGGCGCTGGGCGACTTCGCTTTCGGCCAGCCCACCCGCATCACCGCGACCGCCCGGCCCGGCGCCGGCCAGGTGGTGGATATCGAGCGCGAGGCGCGCCTGGGCGGGCGCCTGCACACCAAGGCGGTGATGATCCTGTCGCGCTACCTGGCCGGCCGCTACGCGCCGGACCAGCCGCTGTCGCTCTCCGCCAGCCTGGCCTTCGAGCAGTCCTACGGTGGCATCGAGGGCGACAGCGCCTCGGTGGCGGAGGCGTGTGCGCTGATCTCGGCCATCGGTCGAGTGGGGCTCGACCAGGCCTTCGCGATCACCGGCTCCATCAACCAGCACGGCGAGGTGCAGGCGGTGGGCGGAGTCAACGAGAAGGTCGAGGGCTTCTTCGACGTGTGTCGCGCCCGGGGCGAGCTCAGCGGCCAGGCGGTGATCCTGCCGGCGGCCAACGTGGAGCATCTGATGCTCAAGGCGGAGGTGCGCGAGGCCATGGCCGATGGCCGCTTTCGTCTCTTCGCGGTGCGTCATCTGGACGAGGCGCTCGAGCTGCTGGTCGGCGAGGCCCTCGGCGAGCCCGATGATGCCGGGCGGTTCCCGGCCGAGAGCGTCAACGGCCGGGTCCAGGCGCGCCTGGCGGCCTTCGGCGAGGCGCTCAAGGCCGCCCGCGGGCGAGGCGGCGGCGACAATAAGGAGGAGGGCGGCGACCATGAGTAAGCGCAGCGAAGCGATGCGCGTGCTGGCGCTGCTGGACGACTCCCGCCAGAGCCAGGCGGCCCTGGCCGCCGCGGTGGCACTGGCCGACGAGGTCAGCGCCGAGCTGGTGGCGCTGTTCATCGAGGACCTCGACCTGCTGCGCTGCGCGGCCTTTCCGTTCTCCTGCGAGGTGGGGGCCAGCACCGGCCTCGCCCGGCCCCTCGAGAGCGCCGAGCTGGAAGCCAGCCTGGTTCGCCAGGGGCAGCGCATCACCCGGGCGCTGGACAGGGCGGTGGCGGGGCGCAAGCTGCGCCATCGCCTGCAGGTGAGTCGCGGCCAGGTGGTCGGCGAGGCCCTGGCCGCGGCCGCCCCCGGCGACGTGCTGGTGCTGGGCAAGGCGGGGCTCTCGGCGCGCTGGGGCTGGAGTTCCCGACTCGGCTCCACCAGCCGCCACCTGGTGCTGGAGGCGCCCTGCACGGTAATCATCTGGGACGAGCGCCACCCGCCGACGCCCGGCCCGCTGCGCTACCTGCGCGGCGAGGCTCCGACGCTCCCCTGGGGGGAGACCCTGGCGGAGGCCTCGCACAGCCACCCGCTGTTTCGCGGCCGCGAGGAGCTGGCCACCATGAGCGCCCCGGAGCTAGAGCGCTTTCTGGCTCGCGCTCGCAGCGGCGCCCTGGTGATCAGCCGCTGGACCCTGACCCGGCTGTTCGACGAGGATCCCGAGGTGCTGGCGCGGATCCCTGTGCCGGTGGTGGTGGTGCCCTAGGCGCCTGCGGC
>PUOM01000195.1 GCA_003552795.1 Halomonas sp.
CCCCGCCGACGCGAATCGACTCGGAGTAGACGATGCCGTTGAGGGAGATGATGGCGATCTCGCTGGTCCCGCCACCGATGTCCACCACCATCGAGCCCTGGGCCTCCTCCACCGGCAGACCCGCGCCGATGGCGGCCGCCATGGGCTCCTCGATCAGGAACACCTCGCGGGCGCCGGCGCCCTCGGCGGACTCCTTGATGTCGCGTCGCTCCACCTGGGTCGACATGCAGGGCACGCAGACCAGCACCCGCGGGCTCGGGGTGAGGAAGGTGCTCTGATGGACCTTGCGGATGAAGTGCTGGAGCATCTGCTCGGTGACGGTGAAGTCGGCGATGACCCCGTCCTTCATGGGACGAATGGCGGTGATATTGCCGGGCGTCCGGCCCAGCATGCGCTTGGCATCGGAGCCGACCGCGGCCACGCTGCGCATGTTGCCGGACTGGCGGATGGCCACAACCGACGGCTCATCGAGCACGATGCCACGACCGCGCACATAAATCAGCGTATTGGCGGTTCCCAGATCGATCGACAGATCGCTGGAGAACAGCCCCCTCAAGCGTTTGAACATGGAAGTCGTTACCTAGTGCAGTCCGGGAACCCTGTGCGGACGCAAACGGTATCACCGCGGCCCCCCAGCAGCAAGCAGCGCCCGCGCCCCGGGCGTCTCACGGAGCTGCCCGAGGGTCGCGGTATGTGGTACCTTCTGCGGCCTGTTTTCCCTTCGAGGACACCCGAACCATGGCGCTTGAACACGCTGACGTGATCAGGGCCGCGCACCTCGCCCGGCTTGGCCTGAGCGACGAGGACGCCGCCCACTACCTGGACGACCTCGGCCGCATCCTGGAGATGGTGGATCAGCTCCAGACACTCGACACCGAGGGCGTTGCCCCCCTGGCCCATCCCCTCGACGCCACCCAGCGGCTGCGCGCCGACGAGGTGACCGAGAGCGACCAGCGTGAGCGCTTCCAGCGCTGCGCCCCGGCGGTGGAACAGGGCCTCTACCTGGTCCCCCGCGTGGTCGAATAAGCCTTTCCTGCCTGACGGAGCCCCCGGCCCATGCATGACAAGACACTGAGCGAACTGGCCGCCGCCCTCACGGCCGGCGAGTTCACCAGCCGCGAGCTGACCGAACACCAGCTCGCGCGCATCGAGCGCCTCGACGGCGAGCTCAACAGCTTCATCACCGTGACCCCGGAGCGGGCCCTGGCCGACGCCGATGCCGCCGATACCGCCCGCGCCCGCGGCGAGGCGGGACCGCTGACCGGTCTGCCGCTGGCCATCAAGGATCTTTTCTGCACCGAGGGGGTGCTGACCACCGCCGGTTCGAAGATGCTGGCCAACTTCGTCTCTCCCTATGACGCCTGCGTGGTGGAGAAGCTCAAGGCCGCCGGCACGGTGAGCCTGGGCAAGGTCAATCTGGACGAGTTCGCCATGGGCTCCTCCAACGAGAACAGCGCCTTCGGCCCGGTCAAGAACCCCTGGGACGCCGGCGCGGTGCCCGGCGGCTCCTCCGGCGGCAGCGCCGCCGCCGTGGCCGCGGGCCTGGCCCCGGCCGCCATGGGCACCGACACCGGCGGCTCGATCCGCCAGCCGGCGGCCTTCTGCGGCATCACCGGCCTCAAGCCCACCTACGGTCGCGTCTCCCGCTACGGCATCATCGCCTACGCCTCGAGCCTCGACCAGGCCGGCCCCATGGCGCGCACCGCCGAGGACTGCGCCCTGCTGCTGAACGCCATCGCCGGCCCTGACCCCCGCGACTCCACCAGCGTGGCCCGCGGCGTGCCGGACTACACCGAGGAGCTCGACGCCCCGCTGACGGGCCTCAAGATCGGCCTGCCGCAGGAGTACTTCGGCGACGGCCTCGACCCCGCAGTGGCAACCGCGGTGCGCGAGGCGGTCAGGGTCTACGAATCCCTGGGCGCCACGGTGCGCGAGGTGAGCCTGCCCCACACCCACTACGCCATCCCGGCCTACTACGTGATCGCGCCGGCGGAGGCCTCCTCGAACCTGTCGCGCTATGACGGCGTGCGCTTCGGCCACCGCTGCAAGGCCCCCAGCGACCTGGTCGATCTCTACAAGCGCTCCCGGGCCGAGGGCTTCGGCGCGGAGGTGCAGCGGCGCATCCTGATCGGCACCCATACCCTCTCCGAGGGCTTCTTCGACGCCTATTACAAGAAGGCCCAGCAGGTGCGCCGGCTGATCCGCCAGGACTTCCTCGACGCCTTCGAGGAGGTGGACGTGCTGATGGGGCCGGCCTCCCCCACCCCGGCCTTCGACCTGGGCGCCAAGAAGGACCCGGTCTCCATGTACCTGCAGGACATCTACACCATCGCGGTGAACCTGGCCGGCATTCCCGGCATCAGCGTGCCCGCGGGCTTCGCGGGCCGCCGCCCGGTGGGGCTGCAGATACTCGGCACCCACTTCGCCGAGTCGCGACTGCTCAACGTCGCCCACCGGTTCCAGCAGGCCACCGACTGGCACCTGCGTCGTCCCGAGCTTGCCGAGGAGAATCGCTGATGCAATGGGAAACCGTGATCGGGCTGGAAGTGCACGCCCAGCTTGCCACCCGCTCCAAGATCTTCTCCGGGGCCTCCACCGCCTTCGGCGCCGACCCCAACACTCAGGCCTGCGCCGTGGACCTGGGGCTGCCCGGGGTGCTGCCGGTGCTCAACGAGCAGGCGGTGGCCATGGCGGTGCAGTTCGGCCTGGCGATCCACGCCGAGATCCCCGAGGTCTCGGTATTCGATCGCAAGAACTACTTCTACCCGGACCTGCCCAAGGGCTACCAGACCAGCCAGATGTATCACCCCATCGTCGGCGCCGGCGAGGTGGAGATCGCCCTGGAGGACGGCAGCAGCAAGCGCATCCGGGTGCACCACGCCCATCTCGAGGAGGACGCCGGCAAGTCGCTCCACGAGGACTTCCACGGCATGACCGGCATCGACCTCAATCGGGCCGGGACCCCCCTGCTGGAGATCGTCTCCGAGCCGGACATGCGCAGCGCCAAGGAAGCGGCCGCCTACCTCAAGGCGATCCACTCCATCGTCACCTACCTGGGGATCTCCGACGGCAACATGGCCGAGGGCTCCATGCGCTGCGACGTCAACGTCTCGGTGCGCCCGGCGGGCCAGGCCGAGTTCGGCACCCGCGCCGAGATCAAGAACGTCAACTCCTTCCGCTTCGTGGAGCGCGCCATCGAGTTCGAGGTGGAACGCCAGATCGAGCTGCTGGAGGACGGCGGCAAGGTAGTCCAGGAGACGCGTCTCTTCGACCCCGAGCGCGACGAGACCCGCAGCATGCGCACCAAGGAGGAGGCCAACGACTACCGCTACTTCCCCTGTCCCGACCTGCTGCCGGTGGTCCTCGACCAGGCCTATGTGGATCACCTCCGCGAGGCCCTGCCGGAGCTGCCCGACGAGAAGCGCGTCCGCTTCCAGGCCGAGCTCGGCCTCTCCGCCTACGACGCCGGGGTGCTCTCGGCGACCCGCGAGATGGCGGAGTACTTCGAGGAGGTCAGGGACGTCTGCGGCGACGCCAAGCTCGCCGCCAACTGGGTGATGGGGGAGCTCGCCGGCGCACTCAACCGCGAGGGGCTGGCGATCACCGACAGCCCGGTCTCGGCACGCCAGCTCGGCGAGCTGGTCGCCCGGGTGATGGACGACACCATCAACGGCAAGGCCGCCAAGCAGGTGTTCCAGGCGCTCTGGAACGGCCAGGGGCAGTCCGCCGACGAGGTGATCGAGGCCAAGGGGCTCAGGCAGGTCACCGACACCGGCGCCATCGAGGCGATGATCGATCAGGTGATCGCCGACAGTCCCGCCCAGGTGGCGCAGTATCGCGACGCCGAGCCCGACAAGCGCGGCAAGATGATCGGCTATTTCGTCGGCCAGGTGATGAAGGCCTCCCGGGGCACCGCCAACCCGCAGCAGGTCAATGCGCTGCTCAAGCAGAAGCTCGATGCGCTGTGCTGAGACCGGACCGGTAAGGCCGGCAGGGAGGCCCCCGGGTGGCCGATGACGTGGGCGAGCGGCTGCGCGCCCTGCGCAGCCTGCGCGGCATCTCCCAGCGGGAGCTGGCCAAGCGCTGCGGGGTCACCCACTCCAGCCTGTCGCTGATCGAGCAGGGCAAGGTCAGCCCCTCGGTCAGCTCCCTGAAGAAGATCCTCGACGCCATTCCCATGAGCGTCGGGGACTTCTTCACCCTGGACCTGGAGAGCGGTCGCCGGGTGTTCTACACGGCCGATGACCTGGCCGACGTGGGCAGCGGTGATGTCATCTACAAGCTGGTGGGGGCCGATCGCCGCAATCGTGCCCTCTCCTTCATGGTGGAGACCTATCCCCCGGGCGCCGACACCGGTCGCGAGATGATCGTCCATCAGGGCGAGGAGGCCGGCGTGGTACTCGAGGGGGAGATCGAGATCACCGTCGGCGCCGAGCGCCGCGTGCTTCGGGCGGGCGAGGCCTACTACTTCGAGACCAGGGTTCCCCACCGCTTTCGCAACCCGGGCAGCGATCCCTGCCGCCTGGTCAGCTGCGCCACCCCCGCTCGGGCCTTCTGAGCCCAGTCGAGGGCGACCTTCCCGCGTTCACTCCTGCTTGAGCCTGTCGATCTCGGCGCGCAGGGCCTCGGCCTCCTCGGTAAGCGAGGCGTTGGCGCGCATGTCGCCATTCCGGGCGGCGAGCATGGCCTGCTCCAGCTTGCGCTCGTATTCCTTCTGCAGCTTCTTGGTGGGATCTGACTTGAAGAGTCCGAACATGGTCGCGGCTCCTGTCGAGGCATGTCACTACAGACTACGCGCCTTGCCGGAAAAAATCGATACAACACATGTACATTAAAATATAGCTGTATATAAGCGATGGCTCGCCGGGCAGCAGGAGTTGGCCGGGCGTTGAGGAGCGCCGGCGTCATGCGATGCCTGGGGAGCTATAACGTCATGAATAACGAAAAAAACCGTCCATGGGTGAACAGACAAGCGACAGGAGGGACTCGAACGATGAAACTGGACTATCAGCGGTGGCTGCCGTCGCGTGCCGCCAAGGCGCCCTCCTCCGGGGTGCGCCGCGTCGCGGAGAACGGCGACGCCCTTGACCTCGCCGAGTGCGTGCTGGAAGAGGCGCGGGACGCGCAGGTAGTCGCTGATCCCGAGCGTCGCGTGGTGCGCTTCAATGCCGCCGCCGAACGGCTCTGGGGACTCCCCCGGGGACAGGTGCTGGGGCAGCCCCTGGATCGGCTGCTCCCCGGCCTCCTGGATGAGGATACCTCCGAGCTCGGGCAGACGGGCCACGCCAACGAGCCGGACTCCTACGACGGGATTCGCGAGATGCCCCTCGAGCGTGCGGACGGCAGCCGCCGCCGGGTGCGCATCGCCCTGTCCCCGGTGGCGCTGCGGGAGGGGGTCGGCCATGCGGCCTCGGTGGCTGACATCACCGCCTCGCGCGATGCCGACAGCGGTCCTCGGGAGGCCCTGGAGCAGTGCCTGGACGCGGTGGTCAGCATCGACGAGAGCAACCGCATCACCTTCTTCAATGCCGCCGCCGAGCGACTCTGGGGCTACCAGCGTGACGAGGTGCTGGGCGTCAACGTCGACCGCCTGGTGCCCGAGGTGGTTCGCCACCAGCACGATGGCTACGTGGAGCGCCACCGTCGTCATGGCCGGGATCGTATCGTCGGCACCAGCCGCGACGTGCAGCTGGTGCGCCGCAGCGGTGAAGTGCTCTGGGTCAACCTGGCCCTGTCGCGTTTCGTGGTCGACGGCCGCCAGTGCTATACCGCCTTCGTGCGTGACATCACCGCTCAGCGGCGCTACCGCACCCTGATGGAGAGCACCCTGGAACAGGCCCTCAATGCCGTGGTGACCATCGATCGTGACAATCGCGTCACCTTCTTCAATGCCGCCGCCGAGCGGCTGTGGGGCTACGGTCGCGACGAGGTGATCGGCCACAACGTCAAGATGCTGGTGCCCGAGGCCATCCAGGCGCATCACGACGACTACGTGCAGCGCAACCGCGTGTCCGGCGAGGATCGCCTGGTGGGCCGAACCCGGGAGGTGGAGGTGGTGCGCCAGGACGGCAGCCGCACCTGGGCCAGCCTGTCGCTGGCGCGCATCCGGCTCGACGACGACCTGGTCTACACCGCCTTTCTGCGCGATGTCTCCGCGGAGGTCGCCCATCGCGAAGCGATGGTGGAGCGCATGGAAGAGTTCATCACGGCCAGCGAGCGGATCACCGCCTTCGTCGACGACATTCAGGAGATCGCCACCCACACCAACCTGCTCTCCCTCAACGCGGCCATCGAGGCGGCGCGAGCCGGCGATGCCGGCCACGGCTTCGGCGTGGTGGCCCACGAGGTGCGCGCCCTGGCGCAGCGCTCGGCCCGCTCGGCGCAGGAGGTGAACGAGGTGGTAACCCGCACCCAGCGGCTGTTCGGCGAACTGCGCGAGGCCCTGGAGGCCCTCGAGGCGTCGGCGCGGGGCCGCTGAGCCCCCGGTCGAGGTCGACACGCTCGGGCCGGGGTCTCTCGCCGCGCCCCGTGCAGGGCAGCCGGCAGGCGCTCAGGGAATCAGCGACATCCACACGCTCTTGAGCTCGGAGTACTCCTCCAGAGAGTGGTGGGACTTGTCGCGGCCGTTGCCCGACTGCTTGACCCCGCCGAAGGGCATGGTCTGGTCGCCGCCGGCCCAGTTGTTGACGAACACCTGGCCGGAGTGCAGCCGCCGGGTGACGCGCATGATGCGGTCGAGGTCCTGGCTCCAGAGGCCCGCGGCCAGGCCGTAGACGCTGTCGTTGGCCAGGGCCACGGCCTCCTCTTCGCTGTCGAAGCCGAACACCGAGAGCACCGGGCCGAAGATCTCCTCGCGGCCGATGGCCATCTCGGCGGTCACCCCGTCGAACACCGTGGGCGGAATGAACAGTCCCGGCCCCTCCAGGGCCTCGCCGCCGGCGCGCAGCCGGGCGCCCTCCTCGCGGCCCTTCTCGATATAGCCCAGGACGCGGCGGTATTGGGTGTCATCGACGATGGCCCCCATGAAGCTCGCCGGGTCGAGGGGGTCGCCGGGCTGCATCCGCTCGGCCGCCGCGACGACCTTGTCGATGAAGGCCTCTCGCACCGAGTTCTCGACCAGCAGCCGGGAGCCGGCGATGCACACCTCGCCCTGATTGTGGAAGATCGCCGCCGCGGCGTGCTTGGCCACCCGATCCAGGTTCCGGCAGTCGGCGAAGACGATGTTCGGCGACTTGCCGCCGCACTCCAGATAGACCCGCTTGAGGTTGGACGCCCCGGCGTACTGCATCAGCTGCTTGCCGGTGGCGGTGGAGCCGGTAAAGGCCAGGCAGTCCACCTCCATGGAGAGCGCCAGGGCCTTGCCCACCGTATGGCCGAAGCCCGGCAGCACCTGGAAGACGCCGCGGGGAATGCCCGCCTCCCGGGCAAGCGCCGCCAGGCGCAGCGCCGACAGGGGCGACTTCTCCGAGGGCTTGAGGATCACGCTGTTGCCGGCCGCCAGCGCCGGGGCGACCTTCCAGGCGGTCATCATCAGCGGGAAGTTCCAGGGCACGATGGAGGCCACCACGCCCAGCGGCTCGCGCAGCACCAGCGCCAGGGCCTCCTCGCCGGTGGGGGCGACCTCGCCGTAGAGCTTGTCGATGCACTCCGCCTGGTAGCGGAAGCAGGCGATGGCGCCGGCCATGTCGCCCATGGCGCTCGACACCGGCTTGCCCATGTCCAGGGTATCGAGCAGGGCAAGCTCATGCTTGTTGGCCTCCATCAGGTCGGCCAGGCGCAGCAGCACCTTCTTGCGCTTGCCCGGCGCCAGCCGCGACCACTCGCCGGCCTCGAAGGCGGCCCGGGCATGGCCCACGGCGAGCTCGGCATCGGCGGCGTCGCAGCTGGCCACCTCGGCCAGGGTCTCGCCGGTGGCCGGGTTGAGCGTGGCAAAGGTCTCGCCACCGACCGCCGCGACGAAGGCGTCGTCGATGAAGGCGCGGGTCTCGAGCCCTTTCTCGAACCTGAGGGAGGCGGCCAGGGCCTGCCAGTCGGCATGGGTCTCGGGGGAATGGGAGCGGCTCATGCGAGGCTCTCCTCCTGGTTGTCGGTTATCGGATCGCCCAGTCGGGCCAGGGTGTCGTCCAGCGCCGTATGGGCCTTGTGTATCAGCTCATCGATCTCGGCGCGGGTCATCACCAGCGGCGGCGAGACGCTCATGGTATCACCCACCGAGCGCATCACCAGGCCGCCGCCGAAGCAGAGATCGCGACAGAGGGTGCCCACTCCTCGAGAAGCAGCGAAGCGCTCACCGCCGGCGGGATCGCCCAGCGCCTGGAAGTCGGCGAGGGGGGGCAGTGTTATGCTTTGCTCACCAGATTCCTGCCGAACTCCCGCTACAGACGAAGAAAATCGGGCGCCACCCTGGCATATTCGTAAATTATTTGACAACACCTTCTCCCCCCACAAGGATAGAAGGCACCAGGACTGCAACGCCCAGAGGTACGCCAATGCCGGTTCCCGACGATGTCCGGGCCTTTCTCGACGACCATCCGGAGATCGCCAGCGTCGACCTGCTGATCAGCGATCTCAACGGCGTGATGCGCGGCAAGCGCATCCCTCGGCAGAGCCTGACCAAGGCCTACACCCGCGGCATCGCCCTCCCCGCCTCCGTCTTCGCCCTGGACATCAACGGCCACACCATCGAAGCGACCGGACTGGGCCTCGACAGCGGCGACGGAGACCGCCTCTGCCGCCCGATTCCCGGCAGTCTGAAGCCAGTGCCCTGGGTCACCCGGGGCCATCAGGCCCAGCTGCTGATGACCATGGAGGCGTTCGATGGCACCCCCTTCTTCGCCGACCCCCGCCAGCTGCTGAGCCGAGTACTGGGGCGTCTAACCGCCAAGGGCCTGACCCCCGCGGTGGCGGTGGAGCTGGAGTTCTACCTGGTGGATCGGCAGCGCACCGCCGTCGGCCTGATCCAGCCTCCCTGCTCGCCGGTCAGCGGTGAACGCGCTACCCAGAGTCAGCTCTTCTCCATGCTGGAACTCGACGAGTACGCCGACTTCCTCGAGGAGGTTCAGGACGCTGCGCGGGTCCAGGGGCTGCCCCTGGAGACCGCTCTCAAGGAGTGCGCCCCGGGGCAGTTCGAGATCAACCTGATTCACTGCAACGACGCGCTGCTGGCCTGCGACCATGCGGTGCAGCTCAAGCGCCTGATCAAGGGCGTCGCCCTGCGCCACGGCTTCGAGGCCACGTTCATGGCCAAGCCCTATGGCCAGGAGGCGGGTAACGGCATGCATGTGCATATCAGCCTGCTGGACGAGAACGGCCACAACGTCTTCAGCGAGGCAGGTGACGATCCCCTGGGCGGCCCCCGGCTGCGCCAGGCGGTGGCCGGCCTGCTGGCGCTGATGCCCGCCTCCATGGCGATCTGCGCGCCCAACCTCAACGCCTTTCGACGCTTCCAGCCGGGGCTCTACGTGCCCATGGCCCCCACCTGGGGCTTCGACAACCGCTCGGTGGCCCTGCGCATTCCCGCCGGACCGAAGGCCGCCAGGCGCATCGAGCACCGCGTGGCCGGCGCCGACGCCAACCCCTACCTGCTGCTGGCCGCCCTGCTGGCCGCCATCCACCATGGCCTCAGCGAGCGACTCGAACCGGCGCCGCCCAGCCTCGGCAACGCCTACGAGCAGACGGCGCCCAGCCTCACCAACAGCTGGCAGCAGGCCCTCGATCTCCTGGCGGCCGACGAGGTCCTGAACGAGGCCCTGGGGCGCGATTTCCTCCACGTCTATCTCGCCAATCGGCGCGCCGAACGCGCCCAGGCCCTGCAGGCGGTAAGCCAGCTCGAGTACGACTGGTACCTGCGCCACGTGTGAGTCGCCTGTTCACCGGGCGACAGGCAGCAGCGCCTCCAGACCGGCCCGGGTGGGCTCGGTCTGGTTGAAGGTGTAGACGTGCAGGCCGACGAAGCCCTCGTGCGCCACCTCCAGCGCCGGCCAGAGATCGCGCAGCAGGGCGTCGGGACGATAGAGGGAGGTCCCGAACAGCCGGCTGAACCAGCCGTCCCGGCGGCGCAGGGCGCGCAGCGAGGGACCCAGCCCCAGCCGCAGGGCGATGGTGAGCAGGCGTCGACGATCCATCACGCCAGGGATGCCGGCGTAGACCGGCAGGGGCAGACCGAGGCGCCGCTGCCGGTCCCGCCAGGCCAGCAGGGGCGCCGCCTCGAAGCAGAGCTGGGTGACGGCATAGTCGGCCAGCGCCGCCTTGGCCTCGAGGTCGCGCTGCAGGGGAGCCGCCGCGATCCGGTGGTGGCCTTCCGGATAGGCGGGCACCCCGACCCGCTCGGGCCGCGTCGACAGCGCGGCCATGGCCTCGAGCAGCGCCAGGCCGTGGGGAAAATCCCCCACCGGGCGCTCGGCATCGCCGCCCACCACGAAGACGTCCTCGATTCCCAGGGCCGCCAGCTGCGCCAGCAGTCGCTCCAGGTGGTGGCGATCACGCATCAGGCGCGCGGCGAGGTGGGGCACCGCCTGGAAGCCCGCCCCCACCAGCCACTCGCTGGCCTCCAGGGTGCGCTCGAGGCCGTGGCGCGGCGAACAGGTCACGGTGACCACGGCACCGGCGGGGAGCGCCGCGGCGGCCTCCCGCATGCCGCGGATCGGCAGCAGTTCAAAGCGGGTGGCCAGCCAGGGCGGGCGGGCAAGGGCCGCCAGGGCGGCCCGATTGGCATCGTTCATGGCGCCTCCATCACCCCTTGGGAATCGCCTTGGCCGGGTCGTGGAAGGGCTTCTCCACCACCACGGCGTCCTGCATGCCGGTATTGGCCTCGATGCGCAGGGGCGTGCCCAGCTCGGCATGGGCGACGGGCACCATGGCGTAGCCGATGTTGCGCTCCTGACGCGGCGAGTGGGTGGCCGAGGTCACCTTGCCGATGCGCTCGCCGTCCGGGGCGAACACCGGAAAGACGTCGATCATCGAGCCGTCGGTGAAGTAGCCCACGCCGGGGCCGTCGATCTCCACCCCCACCAGCTTGCGCGACACCCCCTCCGCCTTGATCCGCTCCAGGGCGGCACGGCCGATGAAGTCGTCGTCGCCGCGCAGGTCGACCATCCAGTCGTAGCCCATGCCCACCTCGAAGGGGTTGGTGGCGTAGTCGATATCGCAGCCGAAGGCGAGGATGCCGCCCTCGATGCGGCGGATATGGCAGGGGCCGATCACCTGCATGCCGTGGGGCCGGCCGGCCTCGAAGACCCGCTGCCAGAGCGCCTCCCCGAAGCGGGTGGCATCGCGCAGGTAGATCTCGTAGCCGATCTCGCCGGAGTAGCCGGTGCGCGAGATCACCACCGACATGCCGTCGAGCTCGGCCTCCATCAGGTGGTAGTAGGGGATTCCCAGCACGGCGTCGCCGAACAGGTCCACCATCACCGCCTTGGCCCTGGGGCCCTGGACCTGTACCGGGGCCACGTCCACCTCGCCAAGGGTCACGTCCAGCCCGGCGTTGACGGCCAGCCCACGGCACCAGAGCAGGATGTCGCTGTCGGCCAGGGAGAGCCAGAAGCGGTTCTCCTCGATGCGCAGCAGCACCGGGTCATTGAGGATGCCGCCATCCGGGGCGGTGACAAAGACATACTTGCACTGCCCCACCTGGCACTGGCGCATGTCGCGAGGCACCAGGCGCTGGACGAAGGTGAAGGCGTCCGGGCCGCTGATCTCGATCTGGCGCTCGACCCCCACGTCCCAGAGGGTGACGCCCTGCACCAGGGCCCAGTACTCCTCCACCGGGTCGGTGTAGAGCCGGGGGTGATAGTGGTGGTTGTAGACGCTGTACTTGCGCACCCCGTGACGCCGCGAGGCGTAGAAGAAGGGCGACTTGCGAATACGCGGATAGAGCAGGATCTCGGGCGCCTGCTGACCCTGGGCGATATTGTGGATGACCTGGGACATGACCTGCCTCCTCGACGCGGTGGACGGCACCCGCTGCCGCCCCTGTCTGGAAGCTAGTGCCCGCCGGCGGGGGGCATCTCGCTGTGGGCGTCGGCCACTTTGGCCGCGGCGACACGCCGCCCATCATGCTGTCGTCGAGACGCAAGGCAGCGTCGCCGGGGGACAGAGAGCCGCCCGCCAGCTACCTATGCTGTACCCAGAGGCCCACCCGCAGTGACCCCAGGAGGCAAGCATGGCGACCCTTCCCACTCAGGCAGCGGCGGTGATCATCGGCCAGGGCGGCATCGTGGGCGCCTCGGTGGCACACCATCTGATCGAGCAGGGCTGGCGCGATCTGGTCGGCCTCGACGGCGCCGCCATCCCCACGGATGTCGGCTCCACCGCCCACGCCTCCGACTTCTGCTACATGACGTCCCACGACCGCCTGACCTGCTACACCACCACCTACAGCCGCCGCTTCTACGAGGCCCTGGGCCACTACCATCGGGTGGGCGGCCTGGAGATCGCCCGGGTCGGTGACGATGCCCGCCTCGCGGAGCTTCAGCGCAAGGTGGCCTCGGGCAAGGCCTTCGGCACCCGCGCCCGCATGATCGACGCCGACGAGGTGGTGGAACGCTTCCCGCTGCTCGATCGCGAGCGGATCCTGGGCGGCCTGTGGGACCCCGACGCCGGCCTGGTGGTGCCGCGCTCCCAGCGGGTCGCCGGGGTCCTGGTCGAGCGCGCCGTGGCGAGCGGCCACCTGAGCGTCTTCCCGGAGACGCCGGCCGTGAATATCGACGTCCAGGCCGGCCGGGTATGCGGCGTCGAGACGCCCAAGGGCTATATCGCCACCCCCGTGGTGATCCTCACCGCCGGCATCTGGGGACCGCTGCCCGCGGCCACGGCGGGGGTGGAGCTGCCGCTGATGCCGGTGGAACATCCGCTGATGTTCTTCGGCCCCTTCGAGGCCTTCGCCGGCAGCGGCAAGGAGATCGGCTACCCGCTGCTGCGCGACCAGGGCAACTCCGCCTACATGCGCGACACCGGCGATCCGCGCTCCACCGAGGGGGGACTGCTGGAGTGGGGCTACTACGAGCCCGTCGAGCCTCGCCTGGTCCATCCCGGGGATATCCTCTCCCGGGAGCGGGCCCGCCTCTCCCCCTCCATGCGCGACCTGGAGGCCGACCAGGTAGCCGAGGCCTTCGAGCGCGCCGTCGAGCTCACCCCCCTGCTGGGCGAGCTGGGCTGGGACGAGAAGCACTCCTTCAACGGTCTGCTCTCCGTCACCCCGGACGGCGGCTCCCTGGTGGGCGAGGCGCCGGAGGTCCGCGGCCTCTGGCTGTGCGAGGCGGTGTGGGTCAAGGACGGCCCGGGCATGGGCAAGGTGCTGGCGGACTGGCTCACCCGGGGCCGCCCCGAGCTCGACCCCTGCGGCATCGACATCGCCCGCTTCTACCCGGTGCAGAAGACGCCCCACCACGCCGTCGGCCGCTGTCGGGAGATCGCCCGCAAGATCTATGACCCGCCGGTGCACCCCCGCGAGCCCTTCGAGAGCGGCCGCGACCTGCGCCGCGGCCCCTTCTGGCCTCGAGAAAAGGAGCTGGGGGGCTACTTCATGGAGGCGGCGGGCTGGGAGCGCGCCCACGGCTACGCCGCCAACGAGGCGCGGCTGAGCGCCTACCTCGCGCGGGTGCCCGAGCGCCCCGCGGAGTGGGACGCCCGCCACTTCTGGCGGGTCGCCAACGCCGAGCAGCTGGCCATGAGCGACGACGTGGGCATGATCAATCTCTCCCACTTCGCCATCTACGACATCTCGGGGCGCGACGCCGAGCCCCTGCTGGAGCGGCTCTCGGTGGCCAAGGTGGGCGACGACACCCCCCTCGGCAAGGGGGTCTACACCCACTTCCTGGACGCCTTCGGCGGGGTCCACTCGGATCTGACCATCGTGCGCCTGGCCGTGGATGCCTGGCGGGTGATCTGCGGCGGCGATACCGGCCATCGCGACCTGATGTGGATCACCCGCCGCGGCGAGGCCCTTGGCCTCACCCGCTGGCATCTGGAGGACCGCACCGACAGCCTCGCCACCCTGGGGGTATGGGGCCCCAACGCCCGCCGCACCCTGCAGCGGCTTGCCGACGACCCCGAGGCGCTGGAGGAGGCAAACTTCCCCTTCGCCACGGCGCGGGAGCTGCGCCTCCAGGGCCTGCCGGTCTGGGCCTTTCGCATCTCCTACGTGGGCGAGCAGGGGTGGGAGCTCTACGTGCCCTTCAGCTACGGCCTGGCGCTCTGGGACCGGCTCTTCGCGGCCGGCGTGCTCCCGGTGGGCATCGAGACCTACGCCAGCGGCCGCCGCCTGGAGAAGAGCCTGCGGCTGCAGAACGTCGACCTGCTCACCGACTACAACCTCTATGAGGCCGGCCTGGCCCGGCCCAGGGTCAAGGCCGCGGACTTCCACGGCAAGGCCGCCTACCTGGCGCAGCGCCAGCGGCCGCAGCAGCCGGCCAGCCTCTGCACCCTGGTGATGGAGGCGCACCACGACGCGGCGGGCACCCCGCGCTTTCCGGTGGGCCAGTCGCCGCTGCTCGACCCGGCGACCGGCGAGGTGCCGATCGACGACCTGGGCCGACGCTCCTACGTCACCAGCATCGCCTACGGGCCGAGCCTCGAGCGCAATATCGCCCTGGCCTACCTGCCCGCGGCCTGCGCGGAAGCGGGACGCACCCTGCTGATGGAGTACTTCGGCGAGCACTATCCGCTGCGGGTGGCGGCGGTGGGCTACCGGGCGCTCTACGATCCGGAGAACCTCCGCCCGCGCGGCTAGGCATCGGGCAAGTCGGCGGCGTCCGTCTCGGCCTGGCATTCGCGGCGCCCCTTGCGCTCGCCGCTGGGCGAGTGGCCGAAGTGGTCGTGGTAGCACTTGGTGAAGTGGGGCGGCGAGATGAAGCCGCAGGCCAGCGCCACCTCGGTGATCGGCAGCCGGGTCTGGCGCAGCAGCAGCCGGGCCCGGGCCAGGCGCAGCTCCAGGTAGTACTTGAGCGGCGGCGTGCCCACGTAGCGCTGGAAGAGCCGCTCCAGCTGGCGCCGCGACAGGCCCGCATAGCGGGCCAGCTCGTCCAGGGCCAGGGGCTCCTGGAGGTTGGCCTCCATCAGGGTGGCCACCTCCTCCAGCTTGGGATGACTGTGCCCCAGACGCACCCGCAGCGGGTTGCGCTGTCGGTCCCCCACGCCACGAATCCGCTCGTGGATGAACTCCTCGGCGATCGCCTCGGCCAGCGCCGGCCCCTGCTGGCGGTCGATCAGGTGGAGCATCATGTCCAGGGGGGCAATACCCCCGGAGCAGGTATAGCGGTCGCGATCCATGACGAAGAGCCGGGAGGTGAAGGTGACCGCCGGGAAGCGCCGCGCCTCGTGCAGGCTCGAGATATGCTCCCAGTGCAGGGTGCAGCGATAGCCGTCGAGCAGGCCCGCCTGGGCGAGCACATAGCCGCCGGTACAGACCGCGCCCAGGGGGGTATGTCGCTCGGCCAGGCGGCGCAGCCAGGCGAGCAGGGGGCGGCCGCAGTGGCGGTGAACCTCCACCCCGGCGCAGACCAGCAGCAGGTCAAGGGCCGGCAGCGGCTCCAGGGCCTGATCCACCGCGGTGGCCAGGCCGTTGCTGGCCGCCACGGGGACGCCGTCCATGCCGATCAGGTGCCAGGTATAGAGCCGCCGGCCGGCCAGATAGTTGGCCATGCGCATCGGCTCCAGGGCCGAGGAGAGGGCGAGGTGGGAGAAGCCGGGCAGCAGCAGGAAGCCGATATCCCGGTGATCCGAGGCCGCTGGGACGTGAAGCGTCATGGGGTCTCTCCCGAGCGGGGTGGTCTTGACGGGCAGCGTTGCCTGGCAGCCTAGTCGAACCCGGGCGGTCTGGCGACGGCACCTCCTTTGACAGCGCCATGCGCCGATCCGTGTCACGCTGTGGACCATCGGCGTGTCGCTGCGACCAAGCCGTCCGGCGTCGACGCGCAAGCGGACTCCCCGCACGGCGCGATACTGAATCTGACGGCCGCCGCGCATTCCCCGCCCCAGGAGGTAGACCCATGGCCCCCCACTCCCCCGCCAGCGATCGAGACAGCCCGGCCCCGCTCGACAACCTGGGCATCGCCCGCGCCGCGCGGCTGTGGCCCATCGAGGAGATCGCCCACCGCCTGGGCCTGCCCGGCGAGGCCGTGGAACCCTGCGGGCGAGGCATCGCCAAGCTCGACCCGGCGGCCCTCTCGGCGCTGGCCGAGCGCCCCCGGGGGCGCTACGTGGTGGTGACGGCGATCACTCCCACGCCCCCCGGCGAGGGCAAGACCACCACCGCCATCGGTCTGGTCCAGGGCCTGCAGCAGCTGGGGCGGACCGCCAGCGTGGCCCTGCGCCAGCCCTCCATGGGCCCCACCCTGGGGCTCAAGGGGGGCGCCACCGGTGCCGGCTACAGCCAGGTGCTGCCCATGGAGCGCATCAATCTGCACCTCACCGGCGATATCCACGCGGTGGGCGCCGCCCACAACCTGCTCGCGGCGCTGGTGGACAACCACCTGCACCACGGCCTCGCGCCGGCGCTCGACCCTCGCGAGATCCGCTGGCAGCGGGTCATCGACCTCAACGACCGCGCCCTGCGCCACCTGGTGCTGGGCCTGGGCGGTCGCGGCGGCGGCTACCCGCGCGAGGGCGGCTTCGAGATCACCGCCGCCTCGGAGGTGATGGCGGTACTGGCCCTGGCCGACTCCCTGGCCGACCTGCGCCGGCGGCTGGGCCGGCTGATCGTGGGCCTGGACCGCGACGGCGAGCCGGTCAGCGCCGAACAGATCGGTGCCGCCGGCGCCATGACGGTGCTGCTGCGCGAGGCCTTCAAGCCCAACCTGCTGCAGACCCTGGAGCACGCGCCGGCGCTGATCCACGCCGGCCCCTTCGGCAATATCGCCCACGGCAACTCCTCCATCGTCGCCGATCGCATCGGACTCCACGCCGGCGACTACCTGGTCACCGAGGCGGGCTTCGGCGCCGACATGGGCGCCGAGCGCTTCTTCAACATCAAGTGCCGCGCCTCGGGCCTGGTCCCGGATGCCGCGGTGCTGGTGGTGACGGCGCGCGCCCTGAAGTATCACAGCGGCCGCCACCCCCTGACGCCCGGCCAGCCGCTGCCCGCCTCCCTGCTCGCCGAGCAGCCCGAGGCGGTCCGGGAGGGCGGCGCCAACCTGCTCAAGCAGATCGACAATATTCGCGCCCACGGCGTCACCCCGGTGGTGGCGATCAACGCCTTTCCGGATGACCATCCCAGCGAGCACGACGCCATCCGCGAGCTGTGCGCATCGGTGGGGGTCAGGGTGGCGCTCTCCACCCATGTGCGGGACGGCGGCCCGGGCGCCCAGGCGCTGGCCGAGGCGCTGATCGCGGCGATCGACGAAAGCCGGGACGCCGGCGAAGGCTTCCGCTACCTCTATCCCGACGACATGCCGCTGACCGAGAAGATCGAGCGCATCGCCACCCGGCTCTACGGCGCCGACGGCGTCGACTTCGCCCCCGCGGCCCGGTCACGCCTCGAGGACTGGCAGCGCCAGGGATACGGCGAGCTCCCGGTCTGCATCGCCAAGACCCACCTCTCGCTCTCCCACGAGGCTGGCCGCCTCGGCGCCCCCCGGGGCTGGCGGCTGCCGGTGCGCGAGGTGCGCCTCTCCGCCGGCGCCGGCTTCGTCTACGCCCTGGCCGGGGATATCCTGACGCTGCCCGGGCTCGGCCCCTCGCCGGCCGCGACCCGTATCGACATCGACGCGGACGGCAATACGGTGGGGCTGTATTAGATGCCGAGCCTGTCGCGGGTGGCGTAGTACCAGGCGCCCAGCGCGGAAAGGGGCACCCGCAGCAGACGCCCGCCGGGAAACGGCAGGTGCGGCAGGCCGGCGAAGGCGTCGAAGCGCTCGCCCCGACCGTGCATCACCTCGGCGATCAGCTTGCCGGCCAGGTGGGTGCAGGTGACCCCGTGGCCGGAGTAGCCCTGGGCGTAGTAGACGTTGCCGTTGACCACCCCGAACTGGGGCAGGCGATTGAGGGTCATCAGGAAGGTGCCGCTCCAGGCGTGGTCCACCTTGACGTCGGCGAGCTGCGGGAAGGTGGCCAGCATCTTGGGGCGGATCAGCGCGGTGATGTCCGCCGGGTCCTCGCCGCCGTAGTTGACTCCGCCGCCGTAGAGCAGGCGGTTGTCCCGGGTCAGCCGATAGTAGTCGAGCAGGTAGTTGCAGTCCTCCACCGCCTTGCCCCGGGGCAGCAGCGCCCGGGCGCGGGCCTCGCCGAGGGGCTCGGTGGCGATGATCTGGGTGCCGCAGGGCATCGACTTGCCCTCGATCTCCGGCAGCACGCCGCGCAGGTAGGCGTTGCCGGCCATCACCGCCCGCGCGGCCCGCACCCGCCCGCGGGCGGTGCGCAGCGTCACCGGCTCGCCGTGGATCACCTCCGCCACCGCCGACTGCTCGAAGATGCGCCCGCCCAGGGACTCC
>PUOM01000278.1 GCA_003552795.1 Halomonas sp.
AGTCGTGAGTCGTGAGTCGTGAGTCGTGATGCTGCCACCCACCTCGCTGGTGGCAACGGTTTTACTTACAGCTTAAAGCTTATGGCTTCAGGCTCCGGGCGCAGCCCGGGGTCGTTATCCGCTTCCACGGCGTCGTGGAGGCGATCGAGCAGGTCCGGGATCGCCGAGCGCACCCGGTTCCAGCTGGGAATGAAGGGGCGCTCGCCGGGGTTGTCGAGAAAGACGCTGCCCGCCTCCAGCAGGTTGGCGGCGAACAGCTCCACGGCGCGCTCCTCGGCGTGACGATCCAGGGCGAGGCCGTTCATCACCGCATCGTGGTGGTAGGCCTCGATGAGATCCAGCGCCAGGCGGTAGTAGGTGGCCTTGAGGGTGCGGAAGCCCTCGGCGCTGAAGGTGACGCCCTGGGTGGCCAGCTTGCGGTAGAGCGCCTTGGCGATATCCAGGCTCATGCGGTTGAGCCCGGCCGAGGCGTCCTCCTCGGAGACCGGCTGGTGCTTGTGGTCGTAGGCGTCGGCCAGGTCCACCTGGCAGAGCCGCTTGGTGGAGTGGTTGCGGTGCACCTCGGAGAGCACGCCGATCTCCAGGCCCCAGTCGGCCGGGATGCGAATGCCGTCGAGCACCTCGGCACGCATGGTGAACTCTCCGGAGAGCGGATAGCGAAAGCTGTCCAGGTACGCCAGATAGGGCAAGGGTCCGTGCATCTGCTTCAGCGCCCGCAGCAGCGGCGTCACCATCAGCCGCGCCACCCGACCGTTGAGCTTGCCGTCGGCGATGCGCGGATAGTAGCCCTTGCAGAACTCGTAGTTGAAGTGGGGGTGCGCCACCGGATAGAAGAGCCGTGCCAGCAGGCCTCGGTCGTAGGTGAGGATATCGCAGTCGTGGAGCCCCACCACCGCGCCGATCCCGGAGGCCTGCACGTAGCCCGCGCAGAACCAGACGTTGCGCCCCTTGCCGGGCTCCTGGGGCGAGAGCCCCTGCTCGGCCAGCTCCGCATCCAGCGCCCGCAGCCGCGGGCCGTCGTTCCAGAGGATGCGGTGACGCTGGGGCAGGCGGGCGAAGAACTTGCGGGCGTGCAGGAACTGCTCGCGGTCGGCCCGATCGAGACCGATCACCACCTCGGCCAGGTAGGGCCCCTCCGCCAGCGTCTCGACGATATGTTCGAGCGCCGGCCCCTCCAGCTCCGAGTAGAGCGAGGGCAGGATCAGGCTCATGGGCCGGCGGCGGCCGAACTCGCAGAGTTCCGCCTCCAGGGCCGCCACCGGGCGCCGGGTCAGGTTGTGGAAGTCGGTGATGATGCCATTCTGGTGAAAGTCGCTCATATCACCGCCTCCCCTGCCGCCCTGATGGCGTCTGTCCGCTCCGCTCTGAGCGCCGCCGGAATTACCCGGCGGTCAGCTCGCCCCCACCAGTAGGCCACCCCCTCGGCCCAGCCGGCGGGACCCGTCGCCTCGCTGCGATAGAGCGCCGACTGGTTCGGCGACACCTCCAGGCCGTGACAGCCGCGGATCACCACCGCCTGATCCACCGCCTCCAGCATGGGGATATCATTGGGGCCGTCACCCAGCGCCAGGGTCAGGGGCCGGCGCCCGCGCAGCGCCTCGCCCCGCGAGATCAGCCAGCTCACCGCGCTGCCCTTGTGGGAAGTGCCGGTGGCGTGCCAGAAGCGCCCGCCGCGCACCAGCTGCAGGCCGTCGCCGGCAAGCCCTTCGCGAAAGCCCTCGAAGCGGGCCTCGTCGTCCTCCCAGATCAGCGGCTCGCTGCCTTCGCGCATCCGCGCCAGACGCGCCTCGGGTTCGGCGAGACCGGTGTAGTCGGTCAGCGCATCGAGGGGCATCTCGCTCATGGTGGTGAAGCTTACCCCGAGCCGCTCGCGCCATACCGCCAGGCGTTTGCGCACGAAACCGATGTCCACGCCCAGGGTTCGGATGGCCAGGCCGTCGGGCCCGGGACGATCGATGCGGGCGTGGCACCAGGCCGGGGGCAGCCCCACCAGGGCACCGTTCTCGGCAATGAAGGGGGTATCCTCGAGGCCCAGCTCGCGCCGCAGCGGCACGATCTCGCTGCGGGTCTTGCTGGTCACGGGGATCACCGCCACGCCGAGCTGCTTGAGCCGGGTCAACCAGGGCCTGGCGGGCGCCCAGTCATAGCTGTGGTGATCCAGCAGCGAGCCGTCGAGATCGGTGAACAGCAGCCGCGGCGTCAGGGCGGCCTCCAGGTCGGCATCCGCCGCCTTTCCAGGCAGGGCTAGAGGTGAATCGTTCATGTCAGCTCCCGGGAAGATCGTCAGGTCTCTCTTACCCAATGCCTTGCACAAGTCGTGCCAGGCCCCATGGAGCGGGGGCTACCGCGCCTGCGGTCTTGCACTGCACCATAATGATGCAAAGCCGCGCACCAAAAAGCGCGCCCCGAACCAAAAGGGGTCGGGGCGCCGGGAACAGCAGGGTGTCAGGACCGCCGATCAGAAGCGGTAGCGCACGCCGACGCTGGCCGCGTCGAAGGTGCCCGCTGACTTGTCGAGGTAGCGCATGTAGTCCGCGCCCACGGAGAAGTTGGGCGCCACGTCGAACTCGGCGCCGGCCCCGTAGGAGAAGCCGCTGTCGCGATCCATGTCGAAGTCCACCTCGGTGACGCCGACCAGGCCGTAGAGACGAACTTCCGGCGCCAACGGCAGGATGCCCTTGGCGTAGCCGCCGATCAGATAGTCGAGCTCGGCGGACCCGTCGGAGCCGCCGGTGCCCAGATGGCCTTCCACGGCGAAATACTCGTTGAACTGCATGCCACCGTCGAGGCGCAGGCCGACGCTGTCGCGAGCCGGGCCCTTGTCGGGATTGACTTCCCAGAACATGGCGCTGCCGCCGATGTAGGGCTGGGGATAGAAGGTCTGCTGGGCCTGGGCGCTGGTGGCCCCACCGGCGGCGAACAGGGCGGCGGTGGCGGCGGCGAGGGTGAGGCGTTTCATGACGTCCTCCTGATTAAAGAACACTGTTTCACAACACCTCTCAGTGTGGTCCCGGCGGGACGGAGACGCAAGGCCGGAATGTGCAAATGCACGCCAAGACGAGTCGCCGAAGGGTGACGCCTCGCTATGCCCGCTTCGACAGCCCCAGCGCCAGGATGCCCGCCAGCACGATGCCGCCGCCCACCAGCTGCACCGGCGAGAGCGCCTGGCCGAGCACCACATAGCCCAGCACCAGGGCGGCCACCGGCTCCATGTTCATGGCCGGGGCGTTGCGGGCCATGTCGAGCCTCGGCACCGTGATGAACAGGGTGGAGAAGGCCACGGCATAGAGCAGCGCCAGCAGCAGCAGCCCCGTCCAGCCGGGCAGCGACTGGGGCAGCGCCATGCCGCCGGGGACCATGCCCAGGCCACCGGCGATGAGCATGGCGATCAACACGGTGAGCATGGTGAGCAGGCTGCGCAGGGTGCTGCCCACCGCGCCCAGGCGGTGCTCGGTGATCCAGAGCGCGCAGGAAAACGCCGAGGCGGCGGCCAGCCCGAAGACCACGCCGGCGAGCCAGTCGGGGCCCATCGCCTCGGGGTCGCCCAGCCAAGCCGGCACGTCCAGCACCACCACCAGCCCTAGCAGGATCACCCCCATGATCAGCGCCGCCCGGGCCGTCGGCCGCGGGCCGCCCAGGGCCCAGGAGAGCAGCGCCAGCTGGATCGGCAGGGTATTCATCAGCAGCAGTGCCACCACCACGGGAATGCGCGCCACCGCCGAATAGAGGCAAAGACTCTGCAGCGCCACCAGCAGCCCCACCGCCAGCTGCCAGCGCCCGCTGCCCTGGGGCAGCCGCCAGGACTTGCGCTGCACCAGCACCAGAGCCGCCAGGGCCACGGCAGCAACGCCGGAACGCAGCAGGATGGCCAGCAGCAGGCCGACACCGTCGTCGAAGGCGACCCGAGCGGCCACGTGGTTGGCGGCGAACAGGGTGGCCAGGGCGCACATCAGGGCCAGCGCCAGAGGGCGCGGCAAGGGGCTGGGCGCCGCGGAGGCGGCCGGGGGTGTCGACATGTCACGGCATCCGTGCAGAGTGTGGCGGTGCGATCGCGCCGTGGCGCGGCCCTCCATCATGGGTGCCGCAGGGGCAGGCGACCACCTCGAGCGGCATCATGTTAGACTAAAGTCAAAACCCATCCACCCAGGGGTATCGATGAACGATCCGGTGCTGGTGATCAACTGCGGCTCCTCCTCCATCAAGTATGCGCTGGTGCCGGCCACGGCCGACCTGCCTCGCCAGACGGGCCTGGCGGAGCGGCTGGGCAGTGCCGACGCCCGCCTCAGGGGTACTGACAGCCGCGGTGAAACCTTCACCCGCGCGCTGGAGAGCGCCGACCATGTCCAGGCGCTGGCGGCGATCCTGGAAGAGCTGGAGGGCTACCGTCCCGGGGCCGTGGGACATCGCATCGTGCACGGCGGCGAGCGCTTTACCCGAGCCGCGCTGATCGATGACGAGGTGGTGGCCACCCTGGAGGCGACCAGCGCCCTGGCGCCGCTGCACAACCCC
>PUOM01000111.1 GCA_003552795.1 Halomonas sp.
CAGGGTGCCACTCATTTCGGTATCCTGCCAAATCCGGCAGGTGTTCCCTGAGTTCATCCAGGATTTCCTCGACGTTTCCGTCGATAGACCGGGCGCTGTCCCGAAGTTCTTTCAGCACATCCAGCCTGTAGCCTTGTTCTTCGAATTTTTTTTCGTTTGTCATTTGAGAATTACTACACATCGAGAGTTTATAAGCTTTGTGTTTTTCGGGCCTTGGCTGTCGCACAGGTATTTCCTGCCCATCCAGCTTCGCGCAGAGAATTCTCAATGCGTTCATAGTATACGTGATCCTTCAATTTAGTTTGTCCGGGATGATAAGCTTTGACCAACCAACGATCTCCGGATATGGTCGCGCCAAACTTCTGGCTTGTGGCGATGGATGCACCACCGCATGAATACTCAGACAGAAGATCATAGGTGCCACCAGCTATTATGACATGCGGAGCTAACGCTTCCACTTGCCTGCTAATGAACGGGCTGAATTGCCTAATATGTTCCTTAAAACCGCCCGTCTC
The DNA here is from genome assembly GCA_003552795.1 of Halomonas sp. Taxonomy (GTDB): domain Bacteria; phylum Pseudomonadota; class Gammaproteobacteria; order Pseudomonadales; family Halomonadaceae; genus Halomonas. The sequence goes on from PUOM01000111.1 coordinate 516, forward strand.
GACACGCGCCTTGCCTCCCAACTTGTTTAGGTTGATTACCGCGATCTCTTTAAGAGTGCCGATCACGTTTCGCGAACTCATACACGCGACATCCGCCGGAGCCACACCTTGACTGAGGGCATTCGAGACCTTTGCAACCGCTCCATAGGTAACATGCCATCGGGGGTAATTGAGGAGGTCTTCTCGCAGAAACCTTCGCAGGTCCCATCCTCCGCCCTCTCCTCCTCTAGCTATGTTGCCGTCGTGAACCTCCCTCAAAACCCAAAGCAATCGAAGATTTGTTGCAGCATATCGATTCCAATCCACTGCTCCATCCTTCACCGCATGTGGAAACTCGTTGCGAATTTTTTCGAGTATTTCTTCGTGTATAACTTCGTCCATAGATATATCCCTCCACGTCTAAAGTCAAGGTTGTGCGGTGCACCATAGCGCGTACAAATCAGCCGATGGTTGGCCGCTCCCATTCTTCAGATCCACAATAGCTGTTGCTACTCGCCTCGCCAATCCAAGTCAATGCGGTTGTTGCCGCTCTAAGAGATAGAAGTTGCGGTACGAATACTTTCGTAAACATCAGATAGTGGTTGTAGATTATGCATCCAAGAATCTGGTCGCGACCATGAATCATCCAGCTCTATAGCCCAGCTATAGATTACACTTGACCCGATAAAGTCTGGCCCTTGCTTCAGTTTGATTTTTCGGAAAACATTCCCAGGGAATTGCACATCGAAAGAAACTGCGATTATGAATTCAACTTCATTTTTCGCGCCATCTACAACTGCTTCCTTGGGCACAAAACCATACCATCCTCTTGTATTTAGGAAACGATCTGTAAAATAGTACCCACACCAAGTTGCTCCAGAACTTAGGCGGGACCCCGCATCTGGGAAAAACTGCCAAACCTTGCGCACTACCGTCCTCTGAATAGGTTTCCCCCCATGCTCAAAACTCCGCCGAAGGTGGGGCGTCCATCGCGACCACTCAGGGAAAAGAGATGTCTGTTGATGAATATAAGATTTCAATGCGTGAAGCAGTACTTTCGTCTCAGAATCCAGGTGTTCTGTTGAACGGCAAAAAGCGTCCAGGATATCTTCCCATGTAAGAGCTAATAGTTTTTTGTTTTCACCAATCTTCGATTTTATTTCAGGGTTTCGGCTATTGGGAGCCAAGACAACTACAAGTCCTTGATAGTGGTTACCCCTAATTTTTTCTAAATCCTTTGCTCGCTGTAACACAGTCCCGAGGTACTTGTGGGGTTGACCATTTTGGAATCCAGCGTATAGCTTATTTTCTATTCCAACCACAACATCGCTCATTTCTAAAAAAAGATCTAATCGCCCCCAACGACCAGGGTCTTCCGTAGGTTCCTCAATAGTACAGGAGAAGTGGCTGCCAGGCATGATTGGACCTACTCGATTTTCACGGGATATCAAGTTGATAAGGCATTCGCGTAAGTCTTGAGACCTAATTAACAAGAGGCGAAGCGTAGCCGAACACAGATTCTCCCCTGATAACCCCTGCAATTCCGACAAAAAATCCATTGTCTTTCTCCTCATGGCTAACGCTACGCACCGTCTTACCCGGCATCCCATAGCGGCACGTTTTTTTGCATCCGCTGCATGTGATTGTTCAACTACTCAAATTTCATCTCTGTGACGGCCGACATCCGCTTCTGATTGAGATCACGTATGATGGAAACAGCTTCCAACAGTTCGTCTTCAAACTCAGTGGCAAGCAGGTGTTCTGCTTCTGCGAATTTGCCAAGCTCCCGAAGGGCTTCCGCCTTCATAAGGCGGTCGTTGTCTTCAGCTTCATCGAGCAGCGTGACGAAGGCCCGAAGGTTCTGAACCTCAAAGGAATCAAGGGGTGTTGATTGGCCTGATTCACGACGTACATCATTGCCTTCCCACCATACGCGGAGTCGCACGTAGTGTTCCTTCTCTTTGTCACTTAAGCCGGCCCCAAGAAAGGATATGTAGTCCTGAAACTCCGGAGGCAATGCAGAACGTGCTTCAGGGAATTTGTCAGCATCACCGGTTCTTGCGCCCCACGTGTCTATTTCTCCAATCTGCTTCTGCTCGTCGATCCAGACGAGAGTATTGCAGTGCGGGCATTTGACGAGCCGGAGTTGGTCGGGAAGCATTGACGCATTTCGCTTGCCATCCGTCCAGAAACGGGCTCCGAAGGTATTGCCTGATCCGATTGTATGTTGTGAGATGTGTTTTCCGCACGCGGAACACTCTCGAATTATGGTTGGGCCTGGTGTGGTCATATTTCATCTCCTTTCAGCTGGGGAAAATTGCGGGTCTCGCGCGGCTTGTATGCCGTTCCATGAAGTGTTTTGTTCGCCTCTCATTGATCCTCATTTTCGGGTTGCCTCGTCAAACGACTTGCGGATGTAAGGTTCTGCGTCATTCAGGCGATCGACTCCATTGACGGCCAGTTCAACATCACCGACGCCCCAGTGTCCAATCCTGGACACATCTCGTGCAAAAGACGCATTCGGATCAAGCTGCTTAGGGTCCGTCTTAACCCATAGACGAAGACCACCCTGCTGAAGATGCGCACAGCAGAAGATCGCCTTGTCGAGAGCCCAGCTTATGTACTTGGCCTTGTATGCGCGAGTGACGCGCCCGGGTGCCAGGTCTTGGCAAAACCGATCCAGACCCCGATAGAGTTCGATCACTTCGTTCGGTTTGCCGGTGGTGTGATGACTTTCAGAATACTCGGTCGCGGCTCTCTTGCCCCCTTTGGCTGGATTCGGCGCTTGGCGTGGCTCGGCCACAATGGGCGCAGCAGTTGGAGTGTTCGCATCCCAAACGCGGCGCAGAGCCTGGGCAATTTGTGCAGGTTTCACCGTGCGGTCAGACATGTTCTTCCGAACCAACCGAATGAGAGACGGTGATGCCTCTGTGAATAGGCGATCGAGGGCCTTGCGAACCTTTCCTGTTGTGAATATGACGGCCCCGATCTCGTCGAGTCTCCCTGCTGCCATGGACTCGCGTGACAGTCGGTGGAATTGCTTGGCCAATTCCTGAACGGATGAACCGTCAGTATCCTCGGGGTCTATGCTCACCTCGAAAAGTAACTTCTCCGGGGCGCTCGCCATCTCCGAGGATTTGTAAACCTTGTACCGCACGCCGTTCGTGAGGACACACCATTCAATTCCGTCATTGGCGGCGTAGCCAACGACCTGGGTTATCGCCTTGACGTCATTAAGGGGGTCGCCAAGCTGTTTGGCTTCGAAATGCAGGACGACCTTACGGTTGACCTTCATCGCGTAGTCAACGGATTTGCCGTCGACCGTAGGGCGTTCAAGTTCGACCTCATCAGGATCGCGAACGTCCCAACCTAATGCGGAAAGCATCGGGTCGATGAAGATCGTGCGCGTGGGGTATTCCTTGAGACCCTCTTTGCGGTGACGTTCTAACTGAACCCTAAGGCTTTCAATGCATCGTATTATGTCTTTCATGCAGTGTTCCTCATGCTAAATTTGAAAAGCCAACTTTATATTTTTATAGACTGTGGCAAAAGACATTGCGGGCATTGTACCAGCCCGTCTCCAGCTTTGTCAAGCTTCAGATCATCTTATTTTGAAATCATTTGCCGCATCGGCATTTGCTTTTTAATCTGAATAGTAATGTTGTCCAAAATCATGAAGAAATCGCACAGCTAATTGATTCAGACCTCCGGGGAGTTTCTGCTGGAAGCGAAAAAGACCGGCAGGTGGAGGCATCGGTTGCAACCGGATAGAGAGGCGATAAAAAAGTCAGAAGTTTTTAGATGATCCGCAGAGACGGTTATGCCTTCTGCGTATAACACATATAGAAATCGTGAATTTGCAGCAACATATAAGGATATGGACATTTTATGGAATGAGAAAGTTAAAACAAGAAGGAAAAAGGCCCCGGCTTTTGACCGGGGCCCGCTCCTCTGCGTTTTTATCGGTCGGTGGATGAGGGCTTTTTCTTGACCTTCCAGAACTTCCAGCC
>PUOM01000266.1 GCA_003552795.1 Halomonas sp.
CAGCAGCAGCTTTTTCGCCCCGCCGCCGTCGTCGTCCACCTCGATCAGATAGCGGGAGCCGGTGACTTCCTTCACCGCGCCCTGGAAAGTGAGTGTCGACATGGTGTTGCGCTCCTTGGCCTACTGAGGTGCCCTGCTTGCGGGGCGCGAAGCCGTCCGGCGGCGAGGCCACCGGACACGGCAGGCGGGCGCGGCTCAGCGATAGACGGGGAAGCTGGCGCAGACGGCCTCGACCCTGCCCTTCACCTCGGCCTCGATGGCGGCGGTCTCCTCGCCCTTGGCCATGGCGTCGAGAATATCGCAGATCCAGCCGGCCAGATCGCGACACTCGGCCTCGCCGAAGCCGCGGGTGGTCACCGCCGGGGTGCCGATGCGCAGCCCGGAGGTCACGAAGGGGCTCTGCGGGTCGTTCGGCACGGCGTTCTTGTTGACGGTGATGTGGGCGCGGCCCAGGGCGGCGTCCGCGTCCTTGCCGGTCAGCCCCTGCTTGACCAGCGAGAGCAGGAAGAGATGGTCCTCGGTGCCGCCGGAGATCACCTCGAAGCCGCGCTCGATAAAGACGCCGGCCATGGTCTGAGCGTTCTTGACCACCTGCTGCTGGTAGGTCTTGAACGCCGGGTCCATGGCCTCCTTGAAGCAGATCGCCTTGGCGGCGATGACGTGCTCCAGGGGGCCGCCCTGGCCACCCGGGAAGACCGCGGACTGCAGCTTCTTCTCGATCGCCTCGTCGCCCTCGGCGGAGAGGATCAGGCCGCCGCGGGGGCCGCGCAGGGTCTTGTGGGTGGTGGTGGTGACGACGTGGGCGTGGGGCAGCGGGGTCGGGTAGACGCCGGCGGCCACCAGGCCGGCCACGTGGGCCATGTCGACCAGCAGGTAGGCGCCCACCTCGTCGGCGATCTCGCGGAACTTCGCCCAGTCGATGATCTGGGAGTAGGCGGAGAAGCCGGCGATGATCATCTGCGGCTTGTGCTCACGGGCCAGCCGGGCGACCTCGGCATAGTCGATCAGGCCGCCCTCGCCCAGACCGTACTGCACGGCGTTGTAGTGCTTGCCGGAGAAGTTGGGGCGAGCGCCGTGGGTCAGGTGGCCGCCGGCGTCGAGGCTCATGCCCAGGATGGTATCGCCGGGCTTGACCAGCGCCTGGAAGACGGCGCCGTTGGCCTGGGAGCCGGAGTGGGGCTGGACGTTGGCGTAGGTGGCGCCGAACAGCTCCCTGGCGTAGTCGATGGCCAGCTGCTCGACGATATCGACGTATTCACAGCCGCCGTAGTAGCGCTTGCCGGGATAGCCTTCCGCGTACTTGTTGGTGAGCTGGCTGCCCTGAGCCTCCATGATCCGGGGGCTGGCGTAGTTCTCGGAGGCGATCAGCTCGATGTGCGCTTCCTGACGCGCGACTTCCTTCTGCATCGCGTCGAACAGGACATCATCGAAACCGGCAATCGTCATGTCGCGGCTGAACATGGGCGGGGGACCTCGCATCAAAAGGAGAAATCTGAGGCCCGTATGATACCCCACCCCCTGTCCGCTTTCACATGAAAGGGGGTCATCCCGGGCTGCGGCGTTTTCATACCCGCCCGGGATGCCCCGCCCCGGGGCGCCTCAGCGCACGTCGACCCGCATGTCGAAGATCTCGGGCAGCGCCATGGGGTCCGCCGCCAGGCTGTCCAGCGGGCTCTCGTCGGGCAGGGAGAGCTGGATCTCGAGCTCGTCGGCGCTGCCCGCCATCATGTCGACCAGCCCCACCAGCACGCCCTGGACCTGCTCGCCCAGCATCATGCCGAAGCCCTCGGCCTGGGTGCGTGCCTGCTCCTGATACTGCGCTTCGCTGACGCCTTCCAGGCTCGCCCCCAGGGTGAGCAGGCGCGGGAAGAGCCCCTGGTTGCTCAGGGTGAGCTGCAGGTCGCCGCCCATCAGGGTGGCGGTCTCGAGCAGGACGTCAGCGGCCATCAGCGACGCCGGATCCGCTCCCTCGGGCAGGCGCATGGGCAGGCCAAGGTCATAGGAGAGCTTCAGCGCCTCGGCAAGGTCCACGTACCCCTCGCTGACCAGGCGCACCTCGTCGCCGTTCTCCTCCCACTGGGCGGCGATATCGGCATCCAGGTGCAGCTGACCGCTGCCGTCGGTCAGCACGTTGCTGGCCATGCGCAGCTGATCGCGCTCCTCCTCCGGAACGCGGTCGATCAGCCGCGCCAGGTCGACCGCCAGGGCCTCGATGCGCAGGCTGCCGTCGCCCTCATCGAAGTTGCCCGCCAGGGTCAGGCCGGCCAGGCTGGCCAGCTGCTCCTCGTCCGCGGCCAGGCTGAGCGCCTCCAGGGAGAGGCTGGCGAAACGCATCTCGGAGAGCGCCTCGTCGTCCGGCGGCGGCACGGCGCGGTCGGGCTCGGTCAGCACCAGGCGCTCGATCTCCAGCGCCTCGGGTATCCCCTCCAGGCCCTTCAGGCGAATCCCCTCCAGGGAAACCTCGCTTGGGGCGTCGTAGTCGCCGCTGACCGTGTAGCGGTCGACCCACAGCTCGCCGCCCGCGTGGTCGGTGAAGTAGACGGACTCGGCGGTGAGCCGGTCACGCACCATGGCAGACGAGATATCGCCGATCTCGAGCGTGCCGTCATCGAGCTCGAACAGCGTCCGGAGATCCTGCTCCAGGCGCTCGGGGTCGGCCTGGGCCGGGGCGGCCAGGGCCAGGGAGAGGGTAACGGGGAGCGGCAGCAGCGCCGCACGGCGCATGAATCGGGACATGAGGCAGACTCGCTTGTCGTCGCAGTGAATGACAGGCAACAGCCTAGCCCCATCACGGAGTTGCTGCCCCCCTTCAAACGGAGGGGGGCGCCGACCCTGCGCCGCCGTGCCCCTCAGGTCTCGCCCAGCAGGCCGAGGCTCGCCGCCGGGGCCTGGCGGCGCAGGTCCCGGGAGAGCAGGTGGCCGATGACGCCGATCAGCAGCGCCCCGCCCAGCGGCAGCGCCAGCCACAGCCAGAGGTGCAGGCGCGGCGCCATGTCGAACCAGGCCAGATAGATCGCCGCCGTGGCCAGCTCCGCCAGCAGCGCCCCCATCAGCCCGCTGGCCAGGCCGAGGATGGCGAACTCCGCTCCCTGCACCCGGGAGAGCATGCGGTTGCCGGCGCCGAATACCCGCAGCAGCCCGCTCTCGTGGGCGCGCACCGGACGACTGGCGGTCAGCGCCGCGTAGAGCACGCTGACCCCGGCCAGCAGCACGAAGACCAGCACCAGCTCCACGGCGCGGGTCACCTGGGTGAGCAGCTCGCGCACCTGGCCGAGGATGGCGTCCACGTTGAGCAGCGAGACTCCCGGGTAGGCCCGCACCAGCTCGCGCAGGGTGGCGGTCTCCGCGGGGTCCAGATGGAAGGCGGTGATATAGCTGTGGCCGAAACGCTCCAGCACCCCGGGCGGGAAGATCACGAAGAAGTTGGGCCGGAAGCTGTCCCAGTCCAGGTCGCGCAGGCTCGCGATCTCGCCGACGATCTCCTCGCCGCCGATGGTGAAGGTCAGGGTGTCACCCAGCGCCAGGCCGAAACGCTCCACCAGGCCATCCTCCACGGAGATGGGCACCCGCTCCACGCCGGGGTCGGCGGCCACCTCGCCCAGCCAGCCGCCGGGCTCGGCACCCTCCAGGGCATCGAACCACTCCCCCGCGACCAGGCGGTTGCCTTCGGGCAGGGTCTCGCGCCAGGTCAGGTTGAGCTCCCGGCGCAGGGTGTTGTCGCCGCGGGCATCCGCCGGCACCGCCTCCCGGGGAGGCATGTCGTTGATCGCGGTGATGCGCCCGCGGACCATGGGGTAGAGGGCGCTGCGCGCATCGGCGGCGTCCCCCAGGGCGTCCTCGAAGCCCTCCTGCTCATGGGGCTGGATATTGATGGCGAAATAGTTGGGGGTGTCCTCGGGCAGCTGGGTCTCCCAGGTGGTGAGCAGATCGCCGCGCACCATGGCGATCATCGCCATGGCGAAGAAGGTCACCGAGAAGGCCAGCAGCTGACCGAGGCTCGCGGTGCGCCGCCGCGCCAGCTGGGCACCGCCCAGGCGCAGCGCCTGGGTCAGATCGTCGCCGCCGCGGCGCGGCAGGCGGGCGGTGAGCCGCAGCACCCCGGTGAGCAGCAGCGACCCCAGCGCCCAGAGCACCACCAGCATGACCAGCCCGCCGAGCAGCAGACCCACGGAGAGGCCGAGATCGCCGGAGTAGAGCCACAGCAGGGCGCCGAAGACGGCGCTGGCCATCGCCACCACCAGCCAGGCCGAGGCCGGCAGCGGATCGAGCTCCCGACGCAGCACCTTGAGCGCACTGACCTTCTTCAGACGCAACAGGGTCGGGCCGGCGAAGCCCACCAGCACGGCCAGCGCGGTGAGCACGCCGAGCCACAGCGGCAGCGCCCCGGGGGGCGGCAGTTCCATGGGCAGGAAGGCGGTCAACAGCGCCAGCAGCCCCGCCTGGCCGGCCAGGCCCAGCACCGCGCCCACCGCCGAGGCCGCCAGCGCCAGCCAC
>PUOM01000303.1 GCA_003552795.1 Halomonas sp.
GGCGTCCGCCTCGAGCATGACCGACTCTGGCGTGGGCAGGCACAGGGCCTGCCACACCAGCTTGGTGCGCTGCTTGTCCATGCCCAGGGCCGAGGCGAGCACGCCGCTGCCGGTGTAGGGAATGCCGAGCAGCTCCAGGGCCCCCTGCAGGGTGCCATCCTCGCCGCCCCGGCCGTGCAGGGCGATAAAGACGCGATCGGGATCCAGGGCCTCCAACCCCACCAGGCCGCCCTCGGCGGGGTCATAGCCGATGACATCCACCCCCGCCCCGTGGAGGGCCGCGAGCACCGCCGCACCGCTCTTCAGGGAGACCTCGCGCTCCGCCGAGCTGCCGCCGTAGATCACGGCCACACGGCCCAGATCGTTGACCAGGCTCATAGCGCCACCTCGTCGCATACCAGAGACGCCTCGGCCAGCGCCTGGGAGATGCCCCCCACATCACCGGCCCCCTGGGTGATCAGGATATCGCCCGGACGCAGCACCCGGGCCAGCAGACCGGGCAGCTCGCCCTTCTCCTGCACGAAGATCGGATCCACCTCGCCGCGCTGGCGGATGGAGCCGGCCAGGGTGCGCCCTTCCGCCCCGGGGATCGAGGCCTCGCCGGCGCTGTAGACATCCAGCAGCAGCAGGGTATCGACCCCGGAGAGCACCCGCACGAAGTCTTCGAAGAGATCCCGGGTCCGCGAATAGCGATGGGGCTGATAGAGCATGACCAGCCGCCGCGCGGGCCAGCCGGCGCGCACCGCCTGGATCACCATCTCCACCTCGCGGGGGTGATGGCCATAGTCGTCCACCAGCATCACCTCGCCCTCGCCGCCCGGCGCGGGGAATTGGCCCTGCATCTGGAAGCGTCGACCCACTCCCTGGAAACCCGCCAGGCCGCGCAGGATGGCGTCATCCTCCACCCCGGCGTCGCTGGCCACGGCGATGGCCGCCATGGCATTCAGGGCGTTGTGGCGACCGGGCATGGCCAGACGTACCGGCAGCGGCGCCAGCCCGCCGGGGCGATGGGCGGTGAAGCGAATCTCCCCGGCCTGCTGCACGAAGTCGGCGATCCGATAGTCGGCATCCTCGCTGAAGCCATAGGTGATGAACTGACGATGCACCCGGTCGAGCAGGCCGCGCACGTTGGCATCGTCGATGCAGAGAATTGCCAGACCGTAGAAGGGAAGATTGTGCAGAAACTCGAGGAAGGTGGTCTTGAGCTTCTCGAAGTCGCCGCCGTAGGTGGCCATATGGTCGGCGTCGATATTGGTGACGATGGAGACCATGGGCTGCAGATGCAGGAAGGAGGCATCGGACTCGTCGGCCTCGGCCACCAGGTAGTCGCCCTCCCCCAGCCGGGCGTTGGTGCCGGCGCTGGTCAGCCGCCCGCCGATCACGAAGGTGGGGTCGAGTCCCGCCTCGGCGAGCAGAGTGGCGGTCAGGCTGGTGGTGGTGGTCTTGCCGTGAGTGCCGGCCACGGCGATGCCGTGGCGAAAGCGCATCAGCTCGGCGAGCATCTCGGCCCGGCGCACCACCGGGACCCGATGCTCCCGGGCCCAGGCAATCTCGGGATTGCTCTCGTCCACGGCGGTGGAGACCACCAGAACGTCAGCGCCGGCGACATGCTCGGCGGCGTGTCCGATGGCGACCGTGATGCCGCACTGGCGCAGCCGCGCCACCACCGCCGACGCCTTCAGGTCGCTGCCGCTGACGGTATAGCCCTGGTTGGCCAGGACCTCGGCGATGCCGCACATGCCGGCTCCGCCGATGCCCACGAAGTGAATATGCCGGATGCGGCGCATGCCCAGGCCCCGCTCGGGGGGGACGGACTGGCCGGGAACCGGCCGTGACGTGCTATCGCTCAAAACCTGTCTCCATGCAACCGGCCACCAGGCGCTCGACGGCGTCGAGGTACGCGCAGGCTCGCGCCTGCGCGGCCATGGTGGCGAGAGTGTCGGGATCAAGCAGCGCCGCCAGCCGATCGGCCAGCGTCGCCGCGTCAAGGTGTGGCTGGGGCAGCAGCTCGGCGGCGCCCTCCTCCACCAGCGCTTGCGCATTGGCGGTCTGGTGGTCGTCTACCGCATGGGGAAAGGGCACGAAGAGCGCCGGACGGGCCGCGGCGGCGAGCTCCGCGACGGTCAGCGCGCCGGCCCGGCAGACCACCAGGTCGGCCCAGCCGTAGGCCTCGGCCATATCGTCGATAAAGGGCGTCACCTCGGCGTCCACGCCCTGTTCGGCGTAGGCCTGGCGGGTCGCAGCGTCCTTGTCGCGCCCCGCCTGGTGGCGCACCTCGGGCCGCTCACCCTCGGAGAGCCGCGCCAGGGCCTCGGGGAGGCGCTCGTTGAGCGCCTGGGCCCCCAGAGACCCCCCCACCACCAGCAGGCGCAGGCGACGGCCGCGCATCGCCGCCGCCGAGCGGGGCGTCTCGCCCAGGGCGGCGATCTCCGCGCGCACCGGGTTGCCGACCACCTCGCCGCGGGCGCCGAAGGCCTGGGGAAAGGCCGCGTAGACGCGCGTCGCCAGCCGCGACAACGCCCGGTTGGTAAGGCCGGCCACGGCGTTCTGCTCGTGGATCACCAGCGGGCGGCGTGCCAGCCAGGCGGCCAGCCCTCCGGGACCGCTGGCGAAGCCGCCGAGCCCCACCACCAGCTGGGGGTCGAAGGCACGCATCACCCGCCACGCCTGCCAGACGGCCCGGGTCAGGCGGAACGGCGCCAGCAGCCAGCCGCCGGCCCCGTTGCCGCGCAGCCCCGCGACCGCAATGCGGTGCAGAGGAATGCCGGCCTCCGGTACCAGGCGGTTCTCGAGGCCGCGGGGGCTGCCCAGCCAGGCCACCTCGACCCCTTCGGCGGCCAGCCCGCGGGCCAGGGAGAGGGCGGGAATGACGTGGCCGCCGGTGCCCCCGGCCATGATCAGGGCGCGACGCCCCGGTCGCTTGCTCACTTGGCGACTCCTTGTCGTTGAGAGAGTGCGGCAGCGCCGGGCGCGGCCGACGCCAGGGAGGGCTCACGGCGCCCGTTGGCCCTGGGCGCCGCCGGGCTCGCTCGCCGCCGGACCTGGCGCGTCTCGATATCGGCGCGCAGCAGCAGCGCCATCATCACGGCGCTGACCAGCAGGCTCGAGCCGCCATAGCTGAGCAGCGGCAGGGTCAGCCCCTTGGTGGGGAGCATGCCGCTGCTCACCGCGATATTGATGAAGGCCTGGGCGCCGACCACCAGGGCGATGCCGTAGCTCAGGTAGGCGGCGAAGGGCAGCTGGGCGAGTTCGGCGCGACGCCCCACCGCCATGGCCCGCCAGATCAGCAGCGCGAACAGCCCCACCACCCCCACGGCACCGAACAGCCCGAGCTCCTCGGCGAGCACCGCGAAGACGAAATCGGTGTGGGCCTCGGGCAGGTAGAAGAGCTTCTGCACGCTGTTGCCAAGCCCCATGCCCAGCCAGCTGCCCCGGCCGAAGGCGATCAGCGCCTGGGTCAGCTGGTAGCCGCTGGCGAACTGGTCGGCCCAGGGGTCGGCGAAGCTGGTCAGGCGCGCCAGACGATAGGGCTCGGCGATGGCCGCGTAGAAGCCCACCAGCCCGACGGCGCCGAGAAGCAGCACGAAGCGCCCCCAGGGCGCGCCGGCCATCAGCAGCATGCCCATCACGCAGCCGGTCATCACCACCGCGGCGCCGTAGTCGGGGGCGAGAATCAGCAGCAGGGCGATCACCCCTACCACCAGCAGGGGGCGCAGGAAGGCCCCCCACTGGCGGCGCACCTGGGGCAGGAAGCGCTCCAGATAGCCGGCCATGTAGGCGATCAGGCAGAGCTTGGCGACCTCGGAAGCCTGCAGGTTGAAGGGCACCCCGGGAATCGAGAGCCAGCGCTTGCTGCCGTTGATTTCGCGCCCCACCAGCAGCACCAGCACCAGCAGCGCGATGCCCACCAGCAGCAGCAGGGGGCCGTTGACCTTCCACCAGGCCAGGGGCACGCGCAGCACGCAGGCCCCGGCGATCAGCGCCAGCAGCAGGAAGAGCCCGTGACGGATGCTGAAGTACCAGGGGTTGCCGGTGAGGCTCGCCGCCACCTCCGACGAGGCCGAGGTCACCATCACCCAGCCGATCAGCATCAGGGCAATGGTCGCGATCAGCAGCCAGCCGTCGAAGGGCTGGTCCCGGGTGGAGAGCCGCTGGCGTAGCCGACCCAGCCGTGATGGCCGCTTCATTTCTCCTCCCCGGCCGCATGGCGGCGCACCCAGCGGCGGAACACCTCGCCGCGCTCCTGATAGTGGGCAAACTGATCGAGGCTGGCACAGGCCGGCGAGAGCAGCACGCAGTCGCCGGGCTCGGCGATCCGGGCAGCCCGGACCATGGCCGCCTCCAGGTCCTCCACCTCGGTGACGGCAAGCCGGCCACGCAGCGCCCGCGCCAGGCGTTCGGCATCCAGGCCGAAGAGGACCGCCTCGCGGCCGAAGTCGCCCAGCGGCTCGGCCAGGGGGGCGAAGTCCGCCC
>PUOM01000014.1 GCA_003552795.1 Halomonas sp.
CAGCCAGCGCCTGGATATGATCGATATTGGGCATCACCTGCCCCGCCGGCGCGGCATCGCGGGCCTCGTTCAGGTCCAGCGCCTGCTGCACCGCGCCGCGCAGGGCCGGACCGCTGCGGTCGCCGTAGTCGGCCTCGGTAAGGGCGGAGAGCACCAGGCCATGACGGTCACGGGGGATGAAGCGGTCGGCAAGACCGAGGTCGAGGGCATCCCGGGCGTTGAGCTGGGCGCCGGTCAGGCCCAGATAGGCCCCCACCCCGGGGGGCATGCGGTTGAGGAACCAGCTGGCCCCGATATCCGGGTAGAGGCCGATGGTGATCTCCGGCATGGCAATGCGGGTGGTCTCGGTGACGATACGCTGGAAGCCGCCGGCCATCAGCCCCAGGCCGCCACCCATGACGATGCCGTCACCCCACACCATCAGCGGCTTGGGGTAGGTGTGAATGCGATGGTCGAGGTGGTACTCGGCGCTGAAGTAGGTCTCGGCCAGCAGGCTGTCTCGGCCGGCGCCGCGATTGTCGCCCTCCTCGGTGAGCGAGCGGTAGAGGGCCACCACGTCGCCGCCGGCGCAGAAGGCCTTGTCGCCGCTGCCCTCGAGCCAAACCGCCACGATGCTGCGGTCCACCGCCCAGGCCTCGAGCTTGGCATCGAGCTGGTGGACCATCTCCAGCGACAGAGCGTTGAGCGATTTCGGGGCGTTGAGTGTCGCCACGCCGATGCGCCCACCGTCACGGGTGGGCAGCTCGTCGAAGCGTACGGGAAGATCCGACATCGGGTTGTCTCCTTACTGCATCGATTCGATCACGCCGTGGGCCAGCAGCCGACGTGCCGCGATCAGGCGCATGATCTCGTTGGTGCCCTCGAGGATCTGGTGGACCCGGGTGTCGCGCACCAGCCGCTCCAGGGGGTACTCGCGGATATAGCCATAGCCGCCGAACAGCTGCAGGGCCTCGTTGCAGACAGTGAAGCCCACGTCGGTGGCGAAACGCTTGGCCATGGCGCAGTGGGCGGGGGCCTCGGGGTCGCTGTGATCGAGACGCCAGGCGGCCTGGCGCACCATCAGCCGGGCGGCCATGAGCTCGGTGGCCATGTCGGCCAGCTTGAACTGCAGCGCCTGAAACTGGCCCAGCTCGCGACCGAACTGCTTGCGCTCGGCCATGTAATCCCGAGCCAGGGTCAGGGCGTGCTGGGCGGCCCCCAGGGAGCAGCTGGCAATATTGAGGCGGCCGCCGTCGAGCCCCTTCATGGCGAACTTGAAGCCCTCGCCCTCCGCCCCCAGGCGGTGGGTGACCGGCACCCGCACCCCGTCGAAGCTGACCAGGCGAGTGGGCTGGCTCTTCCAGCCCATCTTCTCCTCGTTCTTGCCGTACTCGATGCCGGCGGCATCGGCCGGCACCACCAGGGCCGAGATCCCGCCGGCACCGCTGTCGGGCTCGCCGGTGCGCGCCATCACCACCAGCACCTCGGTGGCGCCGGCCCCGGAGATAAACATCTTCGAGCCGCTGATCACATAGTCATCACCGTCACGCACGGCCCGGGTCCGCAGATTGGCGGCATCGGAACCGGACCCCGGCTCCGTCAGGCAGTAGGAGCCCAGCACCTCACCGGCTACCATGGCGGGCACCCAGGCCTCGCGCAGGGCGTCGTCACCCCAGGTCGCGATCATCCAGGTCACCATGTTGTGAATGGTGAGGTAGGCGGTGGTCGCCACGCACCCCTGGGCGAGCTGCTCGAAGATCAGCGACGCCTCGAGCCGTGAGAGCCCCAGGCCGCCGTGCTCCTCGGGAGTGTAGATGCCCAGGAAGCCGGTCTCGCCGGCGCGGCGGATGACATCCACGGGGAAGTGGGAGCTGGCGTCCCACTCGGCGGCGTGGTCGGCAAGCTCGGCCTTGGAGAAATCGGCGGCGGCCTGGACCAGAGCCTTCTGGTCGTCGCTCAGGGAGAAATCCATGATGCTATCCTCGTCTCGCGTGTCGGTTGCTTGTTGTTGGCTGTCGTGTCGCTGGCATCCTGCTGCCGGATGACACCAACCTAGCACTTGCTAGGTTTATCCCACATCACTCCATGGTCGAACAAGCACTTTACGTTAACGTAAACCTCGGCTAGTGTTGCCTCAGGCGGGCGGTCTGCGCCCCGCCCCGCCATAAAACAAAGGAAGACGCTCATGACTCAGCGCACAGCGAGCGCCGCGACTCAGTCCGGCGGCCTGCCCATCCAGCGACGCACCTACAGCATCGGCGAACTGGCCAAGATGTTCGAGGTGACGCCGCGCACCATCCGCTTCTACGAGCAGGAGGGACTGCTGGCCCCGGAACGCCGTGGCCAGACGCGCGTCTATCGCGAAAAGGATCGGGTGCGCCTCAAGCTGACCCTGCGCGGCAAGCGTCTGGGCTTCTCGCTGGCCGAGATCCGCGAGGTGGTGATGATGTACGACGCCATGCCCGACGGTAACGCCCGCCAGCTGCAGCGTCTTCTGGAGATCCTGGCCGAGAAGCGCGACAACCTGGAGCGCCAGCTCGAGGACATCCGGCTGATGCATCGGGAGCTCGACGACGTGGAGACCCGCGCCCGCGAGGTGCTCTCCGGCCTCGGCGCCGAGCCCCCGAAGCACTGAGCCTCGGCCAGCCTCGTGACGATTCGCACCACTGCACATCCAGCAACAACAAAGAGACGGTAGAGATGACACGCCAATCGACTCCGATCAGCTACGTCAGCGGTATCAGCGATACGCCCCTCAAGGGCCAGACCATCGGCGACTGCTTCGACGAGACCGTCGCCCGCTTCCCGGATCGGGATGCCCTGATCAGCCTCCACCAGGAGCTGCGCTACACCTGGACCGAGCTGCAGGCCGCCGTCGATCAGGCCGCCCGCGCCCTGCTGGCACTCGGCGTCAACAAGGGCGACCGGGTCGGCATCTGGTCACCCAACTGCGCCGAATGGACCATCACCCAGTTCGCCACGGCGAAGATCGGCGCCGTGCTGGTCAATATCAACCCCAGCTATCGCACCCATGAACTGGAGTACGCCCTCAAGCAGTCCGGCGCCTCCACGCTGATCCTGCAGGGCAAGTTCAAGAGCTCCGACTACGTCGCCACCCTGGCCGAGCTCGCCCCCGAGCTGCGCGAGGGCGGTCCCGGCACCTTCAAGAGCGCCAAGCTGCCCGAGCTCAAGCGGGTGGTGTGTCTGGATGCGGACCGCGCCCTGACCGGCATGTTCAGCTGGCCATCGATGCTGGCCCACGCCGACGAGGTCTCCGCCGAGCACCTGGCCGACGTGCAGGCGACCCTGCAGTTCGACGACCCGATCAACATTCAGTACACCTCGGGCACCACCGGCGCGCCCAAGGGGGCCACCCTCTCCCACCACAATATTCTCAACAACGGCTTCTTCGTGGCGCGCACCATGGCGCTCACCGAAGAGGATCGCATGGTGATCCCGGTGCCGCTCTACCACTGCTTCGGCATGGTGATGGGCAACCTGGGCTGCGTGACCCACGGCGCCACCATGATCTACCCGGGCGACGGCTTCGACCCGGAGGCGACCCTGCGTGCGGTCTCCGAGGAGAAGGCCACCACCCTCTACGGCGTGCCCACCATGTTCATCGCCGAGCTGGAACTGCCTGACTTCGAGAGCTACGACCTTTCCCATCTGCGCACCGGCATCATGGCGGGCTCGATCTGCCCCATCGAGGTGATGCGCAAGGTGATCGAGCGGATGAACATGAAGGACGTCACCATCTGCTACGGCATGACCGAGACCAGCCCGGTGAGCTTCCAGACCCAGACCGACGCCCCGCTGGAAAAGCGCGTCACCACCGTGGGTACCGTTCACCCCCACCTGGAGGTGAAGCTAGTGAGCCCCGAGACGGGGGCGGTGGTCGGTCGCGGCGAGACCGGCGAGCTGTGCACCCGGGGCTACAGCGTGATGCTCGGCTACTGGAACAACGCGGAGGCCACCGACAAGGCCATCGACAGCGCCGGCTGGATGCATACCGGCGATCTGGCGACCATGGATGATGAAGGCTATGTAGCCATCGTGGGCCGCATCAAGGACATGATCATCCGCGGCGGCGAGAACATCTACCCCCGCGAGATCGAGGACTTTCTCTACACCCATCCGGCGATCTCCGACGTCCAGGTGATCGGCGTGCCCGACGAGAAGTACGGCGAGGAGGTAATGGCCTGGGTCAAGCTCGCCGACGGCCAGCGGCTTGACGCCGACGGGCTGAAGGCGTTCTGCAAGGGCAAGATCGCCCACTACAAGGTGCCGCGCTACGTGAAGTTCGTCGACGAATTCCCGATGACCGTCACCGGCAAGATCCAGAAGTTCAAGATGCGCGAGGAAGCGACCCACGAGCTGGGCCTCTAGGCAGACCGCCAGGCCGCGGGACCGCCCCGCCAGCGCACCCCGCGGGCCTCAACGGCTCGCGGGGTGTCGCGTTTCAGAACGGCGGCCGGCCGCCGCTAG
>PUOM01000084.1 GCA_003552795.1 Halomonas sp.
AGCCTGGAGTCTTCACAGATCCTGTCTCGCGGCATCATGTCCGGATGCAGCGAGGCATGCGATATCCCCTGACGACCATGCTTCTCGACTGGCAGCTGGCATGGCGCCTCCGGGGAGAGCGAGGTAGGCGACACGATGCGAAAGCAGCCCGCCACGCTGCGGCTCTCATTGTGAATCAACAGGCATTGGGTCGATGAACTGTCATATTCGTCGACTTCCAGGGGACCGTCGTCCAGGGTCGACATCTGGTACCCGAGTTCGTCGATGAAGACGTCGTAACGAAGGGCGTAGGCCCTTTCCCTGTCGTCATCCGACATGGCAATCCTGAAGCTGAACTCTCTGGCGAAGCTGGCGATGAGCTCTGGCGTTGTCGCTCCCGGGGTGATGGTGATGGACGGAGGAATGGCACCGTCGCCCTTGTTGTCGGCAGCACGGCGAGCGTGATCGCTGGAATGGCTCAGAGACATCATGTCGTTCCCCTGAATGGGCGGCGGGTATCGCCCGAGTTGGCATGAAGAATGCCGGCAATGGGTATTGGGCGCCCGAGGTGGAAGCCCTGACCGTAGGCGATGCCGTATGAGGAGAGTATCGGGATCAGGCTCTCCTGATCGACATATTCCGCGATGGCCTGCTTGCCGAACCCGGCCGCGATATCGGCGACTGCCCTGACGATCACGCGACTGTCGGCACTGGTCGTCAGGCTGCGGATAAAGCTGCCGTCGATCTTGATGTAGTCCACCGGCAGCTGGCCCAGGTAGTGAAAGCTGCTGAAACCGACGCCGAAGTCATCCAGGGCGGTGCGACAGCCGAGGTCGCGTATCGCCTGCAGCACGCCCCGGGCCGTGGAGAAGTCGGTGACGGCGGCCGTCTCGGTGACCTCGAGGATAAGATGCTCGGGATCGGCACCGCTGGCGGCGAGCTCTTCGGCCAGGTAGGGCTGGAGCCCCTCGTCATGCAGCGATTGACCCGAGAGGTTCACTGCCAGGCTGACCCCCTGTTCCTGCACCCGGCTCAGGGCGCGCAGGCTGTGGCGCAGCACCCAGCGGTCCAGGGCGATGATCTGCCCGCTGCGTTCGGCCACCGGGATGAAGAGCGTGGGCGAGACCAGGCCAGCCGCGTCGTCGCGCATGCGCAGCAGCACCTCGTAGTGGCGCACGTCCCGGTCCTCCAGGCGCACGATGGGCT
Source organism: Halomonas sp. (assembly GCA_003552795.1). Classification (GTDB taxonomy): domain Bacteria; phylum Pseudomonadota; class Gammaproteobacteria; order Pseudomonadales; family Halomonadaceae; genus Halomonas. Next base: position 1,186 of record PUOM01000084.1, read on the forward strand.
GCACCATCAGCTCGAAGGCATCCTCTTCCAGGGCGCGATGGACGCGTTCCTCCCAGTAGACCCGCTCCTGGAGCTCCTCGCGGGCGCCCTCAGCCGTGGTGAGCAGGTGCCAGTGCCGGGTACCGGAGGCCTTGGCCTTGTACATGGCCATGTCGGCGCTGGCCATCAGGTCGATGGGGTTGTCGCCATGTTCCGGGAAGAGGGCGATACCGGTGCTGGCCGAGACCCGATGGCGTCGCTCCACGACGGTGAAGCCGGTGCCCTCGAGGACCTGACCGATCTGCATGGCGACCCGCACGGCGAGATCGGTATCCGCGTCGCTGAGCAGCAGGGCGAACTCGTCGCCCCCCAGCCTGGCCAGGATGCCCCGATGGCCGAACTCCTCGGAGAGCACCCGGGCCACCTTGCGCAGCAGCTGATCGCCGACCTGGTGGCCGCTGAGCTCGTTGATATCCTTGAACTGGTTCAGGTCCATCATCAGCATGGCGCCGCTGAGGCCGTGCTTGAGGGCCGCGCCGATGGCGTCCTGGAAATAGCGGCGGTTGTAGAGCCCGGTGAGAGGCTCGCGCTCGGCCAGCCAGGTCAGGCGCGCCTCGGCGGCCTTGCGCTCGGTGATATCCAGTCCGACCGATATTCTCCCGGGCAGCGAGCTGCTGCCGACGGGCAGCGGCGCATGGTACCAGGCGATGGTATGCCGACGGCCATCGGCGGTGACCAGCGGGCGCTCCTCCAGGTTCGGCGCGGCGAGGGGCGGGTCGGCGGCTGGCGGCCCCGGGGCGAAGACATCCTCGAAGAGGCGGTTCTGCAGCGCCTCCTCCTCGCTGCCCATGACCGTCAGGGCATAGTCGTTGACCAGCCCGATGCGGCCACTGGCATCCTGAGTGACGATGAAGACCCGGGCGGTATCCAGCAGGCTGCCGATGAAATCGCGCTCCTTGGCCAGCTCCTCGACCCGCTCGGCGAGCTGCTGACCGCGGGTCGAGACTTCCTCTTCCAGCGTCTCGAGCTGGTCGGCGAGGGCCAGTGCGGTGCCCTGAAGCACGTCGATCTCGTCGGCCAGGATGCGCCGGGGGCGTGGAATGGAGGACCTGGCTTCGGCGAAGCCCCCCTGGGCCAGGGTGGGCAGCACGCTGGCAACGCGCCGGAGTCTTGCCATGGGGCTGAGCAGGATCGCCAGCAGCAGCAGCTCTGCCACCAGCCAGCCGCCTAGGCCCACGGCCACCAGCATCCGGGTGTCACGCGCGATGGCCTTGATCTGCGGGGTGATGTCGGAGGCGAGCAGAAAGTAGCCGGTGCTGCGGTGGTCCTCGTCCTCGTCCATGCGCACCGCGCTGAGCTCGATGCTCCGGCCCTGATGCTCCAGGCGCAGCGGCTGGCGCTCCAGCTCATGTAGCGAAGCTCGGGAGGCGGCACTGTGCAGGAGCGGCAGGTAGGTCTCCTGCTGCGTCACGGCGATGAGCTGTCCCCTCCAGGCGGGGATGGCCCGCTCCGCTGGCCGCTCCGGTACCGCCGGGCTGCCCACCACCAGCAGGGCGACGTTGCTCTCGGATACCTGCTGAGCCTGGCGAGTGACGTCGGCCAGGGAGCGCGACAGGATCACGGCGCCGACGCTACCCCCCTCGACCAGCACCGGTACGGCCGCATACTGCCGGCAGTCGCTGGAGCAGCGCAGGGTGGAGAAGGGCATCTCGTCGCTCAGCACGCGGTGCACCCACTCCTGGACCGGTCGCTCATTGTGTGACTGCCCTTCGCCCCAGGCGGCCTGCTGAGTCGCGTCGATATCGAAGAGGAGAATCTCATCGATTCCGGCCTCCAGCTGAAGTGTGGGCCACTGGGTCTCCAGTGAATCCAGCAGCAGGTCCGGCCGAGCGGTCCGGAGGGCATCGCCGAGCCCCTGGCCCGAGGCCACCAGGGAGGCGAGCTGACGCAGCTCCTCCTCGGAGCGCTCCAGGGCCAGACGGATCTCGCGTACCTGGCGCTCGCCGTGGTCGGCGCGGCTCGTCTCGAACTGACGGGTGAGGTTGGCATGCACCAGCCAGGCGGACAGGGCCACCAGCAGCACGAGCAGCAGGCTGCTGAGGGCAACCACTCGCCAGGTGAGGCTGAGGCGACAGGACCGACGGTTTCTGGAGGTGCGCATGGGTAGCCTCGGGTCGGCGGTCAGAAGCGCAGCGAAAGCTGGAACAGCACCATATTCCAGCGGCGACTGGTCTCCGCTGGATCGGTGGTATCCTGGGTGGGCAGCCAGCCTGTGCCATCGACGTGATGGTATTCGCCGGCCAGCATGACACGGGGGTGAGGTGTCCACTGAAGTCCGAAGGTAATATCGTCGGCAAACTGGGTATGGGCAGGAATGGTGCCGCCGGTGCTCGCTGCAAAGGCACTTCCGGAGCGATCGCTTCTGTCGTTGACCAGGCTGTCGTAGCGGACGAGCCATTGCCAGTCGTCGAGAAAGCGCCGTGTGTACTGCACATACCAGCTTTCGCCGGTATTGCTGACATCGGGGAAGGCGTCGAATCCCTCCAGTGACAGCTTGCGCGTGGCATATTCGGCGGTCAGGCTCCAGAGCTCGGCATTGTACTGCAGGGAGGTGATCCAGGGTTGGAACTGGAACTCTCCGCTCCCGGGGCCCCCTCGGGGAGAGTCATAGTCGGCCTTGGCATTGGCGGTGCTGAGGGCCAGGATGATGCGTCCGCCATCATGCTCATAGCGAATCTGTCCGATGGCGGAGGTATCGGATGTCAACGAACCCGGGAAGCGGTCCAGGCCGAGCGTTCTCTCGACATCGTCCTCGATGCGTGCCTTGCCGAACCCCGCTTGAAGCCGGAGCGCCCCGCTGTTCAGGCGCTCTTCGTGATAGAGGGTGACGCCGTCACCCGCCAACCCGAGTGAGCGGGTCCGATCGAAGTAGATGGACTGGGGCAGCAGGATGCTGGGGCGGGTAAAGGCCACGTCTCGCGTCTGGTTGTAGAAGCCGAAGGGATTCTTGATCCTGCCGGCCTGTAGACCGAAGGTGCGTCGCTGGTTGGAGACCATCTGGTAATCGATTAGCCCGTAGTCGAGCTCCGGTTTCGCGTCGCTGCCATCTCCGCCGGCGCGGCGGCTGAGCACCTGAGCGGCGATCAGCACGTCCTGGTGGGGGCGAAGCGAGGCATTGGCACCGATCTCGGTGTACTTCAGGCTGCCGCCGCCGCTGCTGCTGGGGCCGAAGAAGTCGTTGCGGTCGGTGATCACCAGTGCTTGGCTGAGAAACCCGTGCAGCTGCAGGGTATCCAGCATGC
>PUOM01000284.1 GCA_003552795.1 Halomonas sp.
GAGCCGCAGCCCGAGCCGCAGCCCGAACCCGCTCCCGAACCCCGGTCGGCCCCCGCCGAGGCCGCCCCCGCCGAGCCGGCGCAGGGCGGAGAGCAGGAAAGGTCACCCGTGGCCGACAGCGGCCCGGTGGATGTCGGCGCCGCTGAGCCCCTCAGTCGGGTGCCGCCGAGCTACCCGCGGCGCGCCCAGCGCCGCGGCCTGGAAGGGTATGTGGAGCTGGAGTTCCTGATCCGCCCCGACGGGCGCGTGGAGGGCAGCAGCATTCGTGTGCTGGAAGCGCGGCCGCGCCAGGTCTTCGAGGAGGCCGCAGAGCAGGCGGTGGAGCAGTGGCGCTTCGAGGCCGACGGCCGAGAGCGGCGCGCCCGCCAGCGGCTGGAGTTTCAGCTGCGCTGAAGCGTCAGATGGCGAGCTCGGTCCACACCGGGGCGTGGTCGGAGGGCTTCTCCATGCCGCGCAGGTCGTAGTCGATGCCGGCGTCGACTACCCGCTCGGTCAGGGGCGCGGTGACCAGGATATGGTCGATGCGCAGGCCTCGCTTGGGGTCGCGGTCGAAGCCCTTCGATCGGTAGTCGAACCAGCTGTAGCGGTCGTCCACCTCGGGATAGCGCACCCGATAGCTGTCGGTCAGCCCCCAGGCCTTGATGCCCGCGAGCCACTCCCGCTCCACCGGCTGGAAGCTGGTCTTGCCCTCGCGCAGCCAGCGCCTGCGATTGGGCTCGCCGATCCCGATATCGATATCCTCGGGAGAGATATTGAAGTCGCCCATCACCGCCAGGTGCTCGCCGGGGCGGTGGTGCGTTTCCAGCAGTCGCCTGAGCTGGGCGTAGAACGTCCGCTTGTGGGGAAACTTCACCGGGTGTTCGACGTTCTCCCCCTGGGGGAAGTAGCCGTTCCACACCGTCAGGGGCTCGCCGCCGCCGGGGCGCAGACGCACGCCGATCATGCGCCGCTGGGCGTCGGCGCCGTCATCCGGAAAGCCGTAGTGCACGGTTTCGGGCTCGCCGCATCGGCCGACGTCGACCATCAGCGCCACGCCGTAGTGCCCCTTCTGGCCGTGGAAGACCACCCGGTAGCCCAGGGCCTCCACCGCCTCCCGGGGAAACTCGGCGTCCTGAACCTTGGTCTCCTGCAGGCCGATCACCGCCGGACGATGGGCGGCCACCAGCGCCTCAAGCTGATGGAGGCGGGCGCGAATCCCGTTGATATTGAAGGATACCAGGCGCATCAGCTCTCCTGATCTTCCTGGCCGGGGGCCTCGGCCTGACGCTCCGGGTGGATGGCGATGCTCTGTCCAGCCTCCTGGCGGGCCAGCCTGCGGGCGGCCTGAAGCTTGCGCTGCTGGCGCTTCTTCTGGGTGTAGCGGGTCGACGAGGTCACCTGGTCGGGATTCTCGTGGCGCCACTGCTTGTAGTCCTTGCGCCGGCCGGTGCGGATCTGCACCTTGTCGGCCAGCGAACGGGTCTTCTTGCGACGGGTCATGAACAAACTCCTCTGGTTGGCGCCCATTCTACCAGCCTCGCCGTCCCTGCCACAGGCGAAGCGCTCACGAGACCGCGCCCTTCGTCGCATTGGCTGATACAATGGGCGTTTGTGTCATGCACTCAACCACCTAAACGGACAGACAGCAGCCTATGAGCGAGTCGGATCAGATCAACGCACCGGCCCAGGACCGCAAGCCCAAGCGTCGTCGTCGCAAGCCGCGCCGTCGTAACGCCTCCGGCTGGGATCTGCGCCAGTTCCAGGTGCCTGCCGTGGCGGGCAAGTGGCGCTTCCATGACTTCGATCTGCCGCTGCCGCTGATGCGTGCCATCCACGCCCTGGGCTTCGAGTACTGCACTCCGATCCAGGCCGAGGCGCTGACCCACACCCTGCTGGGCGGCGACGTGGTCGGCAAGGCGCAGACCGGCACCGGCAAGACCGCCGCCTTTCTGATTTCGATCCTCGCCTATTTCCTCGAGGAGGAGGCCCCCAACGCCCAGAAGGCCGGCGCGCCGCGGGCGCTGATCGTGGCCCCGACCCGGGAGCTGGCGCTGCAGATCGAGAAGGATGCCAAGGCGCTGGCGCGCTTCACCGACCTCAAGGTGGCCAGCGTGGTGGGGGGGATGGAGTACCAGAAGCAGCGCGAGGCCCTGGGGGGCAAGCTCGACCTGCTGGTGGCCACCCCGGGCCGGCTGCTCGATTTTCACCAGAAGCGCGATGTCGACCTGACCCAGGTCGAGGTGCTGGTGCTCGATGAAGCCGATCGCATGCTCTCCATGGGCTTTATCCCCGACGTCAAGCGCATCATCCGCCACACGCCGAAGACGGAGGAGCGCCAGACCTTCCTGTTCTCGGCCACCTTCACCGAGGATATCCTTAACCTGGCCAGCCAGTGGACCCACCAGCCGACCCACGTCGATATCGCGGTCACGGTGGACAATGCCGCCGATATCGACCAGCGGGTCTACCTGGTCGGCGACGAGGACAAGCAGCGCCTGCTGGTCAACCTGCTCAAGCAGGAGAGCTTCGAGCGGGTGATGGTGTTCGGCAACCGCCGTGACCTGGTGCGCAAGCTCGATGAACTGTTGCGCAAGGCCGGCATCAACGCCGCCATGCTCTCCGGCGATGTGCCCCAGAGTCAGCGCATCACCACCCTCGAGAACTTCCGCGAGGGCGAGATCCAGGTGCTGGTGGCCACCGACGTCGCCGGCCGCGGCATCCACATCGAGGACGTCAGCCACGTGATCAACTACACCCTGCCGGAGGATCCGGAGGACTATGTCCACCGCATCGGCCGCACCGGCCGCGCCGGCGCCAAGGGGGTATCGATCAGCTTCGTGGGCGAGGAGGACGCCTTCTCGCTGCCCGAGGTCGAGCGCTTCATCGGCGACAAGCTGCCCTGCGAGCATCCGCCGGAAGGCCTGCTCTGATCCCATGCTCGACGAGGCCCTGAAGGGCGAGATCCAGGCCGCCTACCGCCGCGTGCTCGAGGGCCTCGACCTCACCCCCCGCTACGGCCAGCGGCTGATGATCGCCGAGATCGCCCGCACCCTGGGGGGCATCGCGGCCGACGAAGCCGGCAAGCGCATCGGCGACGAGCACGTCTGCGTGCTCGAGGCCGGCACCGGCACCGGCAAGACCCTGGCTTACCTGCTGGCCGCGCTGCCGGTGGCCAAGGCCCGCGGCAAGCGGCTGGTGATCGCCACCGCCACCGTGGCGCTGCAGGAGCAGGTGCTGCATCAGGATCTGCCCTCGCTGAAGGCCCACAGCGGCATCGATTTCGGCTATGCCCTGGCCAAGGGGCGTGGCCGCTACGTCTGCGTGGCGCGCCTCGACCAGGTCCTTGAGGGCGTCGAGGAGAATCCGACCCTGTCGCTCTTCGAGCGTGAGCTGTCCAGCGGGGGCGATGACTTCCAGGCCCTGGCCAAATCGTTGGGGGAAGCCTACGGCAACGGCCGCTGGGAGGGCGATCGCGACAGCTGGCCCGAGGCCATCGAGGATAGCCACTGGCGGCGGCTCACCGTTGACCACCGCCAGTGCACCAATCGCCGCTGCGGCCACTTCGGCGCCTGCGCCTTCTTTCGCGCCCGGCGCGACCTGGAGCAGGCCGATATCATCGTGGCCAACCACGACCTGGTGCTGGCCGACCTCTCCCTGGGCGGCGGCGTGGTGCTGCCCGACCCCGGCGACTGCATCCATGTCTTCGACGAGGGCCACCACCTCCCCGACAAGGCGCTCAACCACTTCACCCATCGCTTTGCCGTGGGCGGTGCCCTGGGCTGGCTGCGCACCCTGAAAAAATCGTTGACCGAGCTCCACCAGGCGCTGGCGGTGCAGCCGACCCTGGCGCGGCTGCTGGCCACGCTGCCCCAGGCCATCGAGGCGCTGGAGCCGAAGCTCGGCGAGGCCTTCGCCCTGGGCCACCAGCTGGCCGGGCGTCCCGAGGGGCTCGGCGACGGCGAAGAGACGCGTCAACACCGTTTCGAGATGGGGCGCGTGCCGGAGGCCCTGCGCGAGCTGGCCGGCGCCCTGCTGGTGATCTTCGCCGAGCTGTCGCGCACCCTGGAGAGCATGGCCGACATCCTGCGCGAGAGCCTCGATCCGGAGAAGCATACCGGGCTGCCCCGGGAGCAGGCCGAGGCCTGGCTGCCGCTGGTGGCGCTGCTCCACGGCCGGGCGCTGGAGGCCCACGCCCTGTGGCAGGCCTTCAGCGAGGCCGACCCCGAGGGGGAGCCGCCCCGGGCCCGCTGGCTGACCCTGGAGCGCTTCGGGGCCGACCCGGAGCTGAGCTTCTCGGCGAGCCCCGTTTCGGCGGCCCACACCCTGGCCAAGACCCTGTGGGGTGCCACCTTCGGCGCCGTGGTCACCTCGGCGACCCTCACGGCCCTCGGACGCTTCGAGCGCCTGCAGGAGCGCGCGGGGCTCGCCAACCGCTACCGCTATCAGCGCTTGCCCAGCCCCTTCGACTACTCCCGGGCGGTGCTCAGCGTGCCGCGTGAGGCCGCCGATCCCGCCGACCGCGAGGGCCACGAACGCGCCATCGTCGACTTCGCCCATAGTCTGGGCAAACGCGAGGCCGTGCTGATGCTCTTCTCCTCCCGGGCCCAGCTGCGGGCGGTGGAGAAGGCGCTGCCCAAGGCGCTGGCGGGGCGGGTTCTGGCCCAGGACCGGCTGCCCAAGCGGGAGCTGATCACCCGGCATCGAGCGCGTATCGACGCGGGGGAGGGCAGTATCATCTTCGGGCTGGCCAGCTTTGCCGAGGGCATCGACCTGCCGGGTGACTACCTGACCCACGTGGTGGTCACTCGGCTGCCCTTCGCGGTGCCCGATGATCCGGTAGGCGCGACCCTCGCCGAGTGGATCGAGAGCCGCGGGGGCAATCCCTTCATGCGCATCAGCGTGCCGGACGCTTCCATCAAACTGGTACAGGCCTGCGGACGGCTGATTCGCAAGGAGGCCGACAGCGGGCGCATCACCCTGCTCGACCGCCGGGTGCTCACCCGCCGCTACGGCCGGGCCCTGCTCGATGCCCTGCCGCCCTTTGTGCGCGAGATCGACGGCGTTCGCCAGTAGCGGAGCGGCAAACGAGAGCGGGCCCGCCAATGGGCGGGCCCGCGTGGGGTCAGAGGTGGTCGTTCACGCCGTTTCGAGGCGCCCGGCCAGCGCCGGAGCGAGCTTATCGTTCATCTCCTTGAAGGTCCGCTCGGTGGTGTCCCAGTCGATGCAGGCGTCGGTGATGGAGACGCCGTACTGCAGCTGGTTCAGATCCTCGGGCACCTTCTGGGCGCCCCAGCCGATATGGGACTCCACCATCAGGCCGATGATGGAGCGGTTGCCCTCCAGGATCTGGTTGGTGACGTTCTCCAGCACCAGGGGCTGCAGTGCCGGATCCTTGTTGGAGTTGGCGTGAGAGCAGTCGATCATGATGTTGGGCTTGATGCCGGCCTTCTTGAGCTCCTGCTCGGCCAGGGCCACGCTGACGCTGTCGTAGTTGGGCTTGCCGTTGCCGCCGCGCAGCACCACGTGGCCGTAGGCGTTGCCGCGGGTGCGGATGATCGCTACCCGGCCGGCGTAGTCGATGCCCAGGAAGTTGTGCGGATGCGCCACCGACTGCAGGGCGTTGACCGCCACCTCCAGGCTGCCGTCGGTGCCGTTCTTGAAACCCACCGGGCAGGAGAGGCCGGATGACATCTCGCGATGGGTCTGGGATTCGGTGGTGCGCGCGCCGATGGCAGACCAGCTGATGCAGTCCTGAATATACTGCGGGGAGATCGGGTCCAGCGCTTCGGTGGCCAGCGGCAGGCCCATCTCGGCCAGGTCCACCAGCAGCTGGCGAGCGATGTGCAAGCCCTCCTCGATCTCGAAGGAGCCGTTGAGGTGGGGGTCGTTGATCAGGCCCTTCCAGCCCACGGTGGTGCGCGGCTTCTCGAAGTAGACGCGCATCACGATGTAGAGGCTCTCGTTGACCTCATCGGCCAGGCGGCGGAGGCGGCGGGCGTAGTCCAGGGCGGCATCCACGTCGTGGATGGAACAGGGGCCGACCACTACCAGCAGGCGGGGATCCTCGCCGTCGAGAATGCGCTGGATGGTCTCGCGCCCTTCGATGACGGTGCGTTCGGCGGCCTCGGTGAGGGGGATCTCCTGCTTCAGGGCCTCGGGAGTGATAAGAACGTCCTGAGCGAGGACGTTAAGGTTGCTGACCTGCTGATCTGTCATGCGGCTACCTGTGTGTCGTGTCTGCGCTGATGGCCCGGGGGCGAGTGGGTGTTTTTCCCTCTACTATACACCGGTGGGGCCGCCCGAGATCAATTGCGGAACCCCGGCGGGCCGAGGTGGTCCCAGCGCGGGTTGTGCCGCCGACCTGCCCGATCGGCCACGCCGGGTTGATGGATGATCAGGAAAAGGGAACACTTGTGCGACTTTGGGCCACGGCCTCCGGAACGTTTGCTGCCCCCTCAGGGCCTCAGGTTGACGCCATGCACGTATTTTGCAACACGACCGCCGCGCCTCGGGCGCGCCCCTCATGTCCTTCTCGTCGTCTGTCGGGGAGGCCGTGAATGGATGCCAGGCAGACCGACCAGCAGCTTGTCGAGCGCGCCCAGCAGGGCGATAACCGCGCCTTCGATCTGCTGGTAAAGAAGTATCAGCACAAGATCATCGGACTGATCGGCCGCTACGTCCACGATCATGCCGAAGTGCAGGACGTGGCTCAGGAGGCATTCATCAAAGCCTACCGGGCGCTGGGGAAGTTCCGCGCCGAAAGTGCCTTCTACACCTGGATGTACCGCATCGCCATCAACACCGCCAAGAATCATCTGGTCTCCCGGGGGCGCCGCCCGCCGGGCAGCGACCTGGATATTGTCGACGCCGAGATCGTTGACCACAGCGGGCGCCTGGCGGACTCCGAAACGCCGGAGGCGGCCATGGCCCGTGATCAACTCGAAAGCGCGGTATTCGAGGCGATCGACAATCTCCCTGACGACCTGCGCACGGCGATCACCCTGCGCGAACTCGAGGGGCTCTCCTACGAGGACATTGCCAACATCATGCAGTGCCCGGTGGGTACCGTACGTTCGCGAATCTTTCGTGCCCGCGAGGCGGTGGATCAGCACATTCAGCCGCTGGTCACCACCTCTCGCAATCGCGAGGCGATGGAGGAGTCGGGGGTGACGAGGTAGGTTGCACACTTTTTGCCGATTGGCTGAACTGTCCGCCGCCTTCGACGTCAGAAGCAGTGTTCGATCCGCCACTGGGCGGAGATCGCGTCGGCATTCCCGGGCCAATCCGGGAATGCCGATTCCAGGCTGAAAACGAGGGAGCAGGGCGGAGCGTCCTGCCACTGTGAGGGTGTTGAGAATGAGTCAGAACGCACGGGAGTCGCTTTCTGCCCTGATGGATAACGAGGGAGACGAGCTGGAGCTGCGCCGGCTGCTCAAGACGCTGAACGCGTCTCCCGATGATGCCGCGGAGGCGTGGCGTCGTTACCATCTGATGCGCAGCCTGATGCGTCGAGAACCCGATATCGACGTTTCCACTGACCTCTCCGCCGGCATCATGGCGCGACTGCAGGATGAGCAGCCGCCGCAGATGGAGGCCCCGGCGCCCGCACCCCGGCGTTCGGTGCCCTTCGCGCGCAGCGCCGGCATCGCTGCCGCGGTGTCGCTGATGGTGATCACCGGGGTGCAGTTCTACTCCGGCGGCATGCCGGGCGGCAGCTCGGGGGGCGCGGAACCCAGCGTCGCCTCGGGCGGCACCTCTGCCCAGCCCGCTCCGGCCAGCCTGGCGGCCGGCGACGATAATGCGGGGCGTCCCTCGCTGGTCGACCTGCCGCTGTTTCAGCTGCCTCAGGGAGGCGGTCAGGGTCTGATGACCGTCGGCGCCGGCGGCGACGCCCTGCCCATGTTCATGGCCCCGGGACAGAGCCAGTCGCCGGTCGCCGACGAGGAGCAGGCGCGCCTGCTCCAGTCCTACCTGGACCGGCACGCCGAGGGCGCCGCCTACCGCAGTGGCGATACCTGGATGCCGCTGCTGCGCGCCTCGGGCGCCGACAGCCTCGGCCAGCGTTGAGCGGCGAGGGGTGAGCATGACGTCGTCACGTCTCTGTCTGCTCGCCGCCGGCTGCCTGGGAGGGCTGCTGATCAGCAGCGCTCTCCCGGCGGCCCAGACCCAGTCCGGCAGCGGGTCCGATGAAGAGCTCTTTGACTGCCGCACCCTGGCCCGGGCCGAGGCGCCCGCCACCCCCCGTGAGTGGTTCGAGCGCAGCCTCTGGGCCGGGCACTGCTATGTCTACGAGGCGCAGGCGGTGCGCCTCGGCCACGACGGCGTGCGGACACTCTCCCTCAGCCACGATGTCCATGAAGGCATCGAGCGTGGCGTCGCGATCTACCTCGACGGCCCGCCCATGGTGTTCGAGCGGCGTGGCCGTGTCGGCCGCCTGGGGGGAGCGGAGCAGGGCGGGGAGGCGCCGCCTTCTCCCGCCGGCATTGCCGAACGGGTCGATGAGCTTTATCGCCTGAAGCTGGGCGACGAGGAGCGCATTGCCAACCGTCGTGCCAGGCGCCTGGATATCGTTCCCCCTGACAGCTTCCGCTTCGGCCACCGACTGTGGCTCGATCAGGCCTCCGGCCTCATCCTTAAGCAGGCCCTGCTCGACGAGTCGGGGCGCCCGCTGGAAACCTTCCAGCTGACCGGGCTGGAGCGGCCGCGCCTGCATCAGGGCGAGGTGCGTCTCGATCGTCAACGCGAGGTTCCCACCGACCCCTGGCAGCTGGGCTGGTTGCCGGAGGGCTTCGCTGCCCAGCCGGCCGAGACCCGCAGTGCCCGCCATGGCGAAGGCGTCATCCACCGTCTCTACAGCGATGGACTCGCCACTCTCAGCCTGTTCGTGGCGCCCATTGACGAGGTGGAGCTGCTGGCGCCGGGGCTGCACCGCCTGGGGGTCTCCCATGCGGCGGTGCGCCATCGCGACCTGGGCGGTGAGTCACGCCAGCTGGTGGTGATGGGGGAGCTGCCGCCCAGGGTGTTGCTGCGGGTTGCCGACAGCCTGGAGTGGGAGGCCCCGTGACCGGGGGTTGAGAACGCCGCCCTCGGCCCCCACCTGCTCCCCTCGGTGATGCAGGCCCGTCCCATCGGCACCTTGAAACCTGGATATCCGTCGTTCCGTCCCATCGCAGGAGCCCTTCATGAAGCGCATGATTCGACCCCTTTCCCTGTGGATGCTGTTCGCCGCGACCCTGCTGGCCTGGCAGTCGGCTTCGGCTCGCGGGCTGCCCGACTTCACCGTACTGGTGGAAGAGGCCGCTCCCGGCGTTGTCAACATTTCCACGTCGCGCACGGTGCAGAGCCGCGACAATCCCTTCCAGGGCTTCGGTGGCCAGGAGCTGCCCGAGATCTTCCGCCACTTCTTCGGCGACCGTTTTCCGGCACCGCCGGGCGGTCAGGCCCCCGGGCGGCCCCAGGAGCGCCAGTCGCTGGGGTCCGGTTTCATCATCAGCGAGGATGGTTACCTCCTTACCAACGCCCACGTGGTGGAGGGCGCTGACGAGATCCTGGTGCGTCTGAATGATCGCCGAGAGCTTCAGGCCGAACTGGTGGGCAGCGACGAGCGTACCGACGTGGCGCTGCTCAAGGTCGACGCCGAAGACCTGCCGCCGCTCAAGCTGGGTGACTCCGACACCCTGAAGGTGGGCGAGTGGGTAGCCGCCATCGGCTCACCCTTCGGCTTCGACTATTCGGTGACGGCCGGCATCATCAGCGCCATCGACCGCACCCTGCCGCGAGACGCCTATGTGCCCTTCATTCAGACCGACGTGGCCATCAACCCGGGCAATTCCGGCGGTCCGCTGTTCAATCTGGACGGCGAGGTGATCGGCATCAACTCCCAGATCTTCACCCGCAGCGGCGGCTTCATGGGCCTGTCGTTTGCCATTCCGATCAACGTGGCCATGGACGTGGCCGACCAGCTGCGCGAAGACGGCCAGGTGCGCCGCGGCTGGCTGGGCGTGATGATTCAGCCGGTCTCCCGGGATCTGGCCGAATCCTTCGGCATGGAGGGGCCGAGCGGTGCGCTGATCGCCGACCTCGACCCCGAGGGGCCGGCCGCCCGGGACGGTCTGCAGGCCGGCGATGTCATCCTCGAGGTGGACGGGAGTTCGGTGCACGATTCCAGCACCCTGCCGCGGCTGATCGGCCGTGCCGCGCCGGGCAGCGAGGTGGAGCTCGAGCTGATGCGCGACGGCGAGCGTCGCCAGCTCACTATCACCGTGGGTGACTGGCCCGATGCCGAGCGCGCCACCGCCAGTCGCCCTCAGGAGAGCCATCAGGCCCGCCTGGGGGTGTCGGTGGGTGAGCTGGAGCGTGCCGAGCGCGAGGAGCTCGGCATCGAGGGCGGCGTGAGGGTCCGCGACGTCGACCCGGACGGCGCCGCCGCCGCCGCCGGCATTCGCCCCGGTGATGTGCTGGTCAGCATCGACCATCAGGCCGTCAGCGACCCCGCCCAGCTGGTCGAGCTGGTCAGCGGCCTGTCCGCCGACCGCGCCGTACCGGTGCGTCTCTACCGCGACGGCCGCTCGCTGTTCGTGGCCCTGCGCCTGGCGAGTGACTGAGACACGTCAGCGGCGTCATCCTGCCCCGGCGGCCATGGCCGCCGGGTTCGCTGTATCTGGCCGGCGCATGCCGGTACAATGTTGCCCGATCCCGGCCTCTTGCCGGCGGCCCGCGCGCCGCCCGGTCCGGCCCGAACCCTATCAGGCAGAACTCTCCCGATGGCCCAAGACAGCACATCCGACAAGCTCAAGCATATCCGGAACTTCTCGATCATCGCCCACATCGACCACGGCAAGTCGACCCTGGCCGACCGCCTGATCCAGACCTGCGGCGGGCTGACCGAGCGCGAGCTGAAGGAGCAGGTGCTCGACTCCATGGACCTCGAGCGGGAGCGGGGCATCACCATCAAGGCGCAGTCGGTGACCCTGGACTATCACGCCCAGGACGGCAGCACCTACCAGCTCAACTTCATCGATACTCCCGGCCACGTGGATTTCTCCTACGAGGTCTCGCGCTCGCTCTACGCCTGCGAGGGCGCGCTGCTGGTGGTGGATGCCGCCCAGGGCGTCGAGGCCCAGTCGGTGGCCAACTGCTACACCGCCATCGAGCAGGGGCTCGAGGTGCTGCCGGTGCTCAACAAGATGGATCTGCCCCAGGCGGACCCGGACAAGGTGGCCCACGAGATCGAGGAGATCATCGGACTCGACGCCACCGATGCCTGCCAGGTCTCGGCCAAGAGCGGCCTGGGCATCGACGGGCTGCTCGAGCGCCTGGTGCGCGATATCCCGCCGCCCCAGGGCGACCCCGAGGCGCCGCTGCAGGCGCTGATCATCGACTCCTGGTTCGACAACTATCTGGGCGTTGTCTCCCTGGTGCGACTCTTCGACGGTACCCTGAAGAAGGGTGAGAAGATTCGCATCAAGTCCACCGGCCGCGACTGGCAGGCCAACGAGGTGGGCATCTTCACCCCGTTGCGCAAGGAGACCGGCGTGCTGCGCGCCGGCGAGGTGGGCTTCATCGTGGCCGGCATCAAGGAGATCCAGGGGGCGCCGGTGGGGGATACCATCACCCATGCCAAGACGCCCGACGTCGAGCGGCTGCCCGGCTTCCAGAAGGTCAAGCCCCAGGTCTATGCCGGCATGTTTCCGGTCAGCGCCGACGACTACGAGGACTTCCGCGACGCCCTCGAGAAGCTGGCCCTCAACGACGCCTCCCTGGAGTACGAGCCGGAGAATTCCGACGCCCTGGGCTTCGGTTTTCGAGTCGGCTTCCTCGGCACCCTGCACATGGAGATCATCCAGGAGCGCCTGGAACGCGAGTACAACCTGGATCTGCTGACCACGGCGCCGACGGTGGTCTACGAGCTGGCGCTCAAGGATGGGGAAATGCTCTACGTTTCCAATCCCTCCAAGCTGCCCGACATGGCGGACGTGGAGGAGATGCGCGAGCCCATCGTGCGGGCCAGCATCCTGGTGCCTCAGGAGTTCGTGGGCAACGTCATCACCGAGTGCGAGAGCCGCCGCGGCACCCAGAAGGACATGCAGTTCCTCGGCAGCCAGATCCAGCTGGCCTACGAGCTGCCGATGTCCGAGGTGGTGATGGACTTCTTCGATCGCCTGAAGTCAATCTCCAAGGGCTATGCTTCCCTGGACTACGGCTTCGAGCGCTTCCAGGCGGCCAGGCTGGTACGCCTCGATGTGCTGATCAATGGCGACAAGGTCGACGCCCTGGCGGTGATCATCCACCGCGACCACGCCCACGGTCGCGGCCGGCTGCTGGTCGAGAAGATGAAGGAGCTCATTCCGCGCCAGATGTTCGACGTGGCGATCCAGGCCGCCGTCGGGGGCCAGGTGGTGGCACGCTCCACCGTCAAGGCGCTGCGCAAGAACGTCACCGCCAAGTGCTACGGCGGCGACGTCAGCCGCAAGAAGAAGCTCCTCGAGAAGCAGAAGGCGGGCAAGAAGCGCATGAAGCAGGTCGGCCGGGTGGAGATTCCCCAGGAGGCCTTCCTCGCCGTGCTCAAGGTCAATGACTGATGTCAAACGCTAGGAACCCGTAACCCCATGGACTTCTCTCTGCTGCTGGTGGTGGCCGTGGCCATCTCCGGCCTGATCTGGCTGCTTGACCTTGTCTGGTGGCGCCCCGCCCGTCGCCGCGCGGCGGCCAATGCCGATGCCGGCACCACCGAGGGGCTCGATCCCGCCGCCCGTGAGAAGGTGCTCAAGGAGCCCTGGCCGGTGGACTACTCG
Source organism: Halomonas sp. (assembly GCA_003552795.1). GTDB lineage: Bacteria > Pseudomonadota > Gammaproteobacteria > Pseudomonadales > Halomonadaceae > Halomonas. The sequence goes on from PUOM01000284.1 coordinate 12,774, forward strand.
CGCTCCTTCTTCCCGGTGCTGCTGGTGGTGCTGGTGCTGCGCAGCTTCGTGGTGGAGCCCTTTCAGATCCCGTCTGGCTCCATGCGTCCGACCCTGGAGGTGGGTGACTTCATTCTTGTCAACAAGTTTACCTACGGCCTGCGCCTGCCGGTGGTACATACCCGCATCGTCGAGTTCAACGAGCCGCAGCGCGGCGACGTCATGGTGTTCCGCTTTCCCGACGAGCCCTCCGTGAACTTCATCAAGCGGGTAGTGGCGCTTCCCGGTGACACCGTGCGCTACGAAGGCAAACAGCTCTACGTCAACGGCGAGGCCGTGCCCAAGGCGTTGCTGGAAGAGGGGCCCGAGGGCGCCCCGAACGAGCTGCTGCTGGCCGAGCGGTTGGGCGGTGCCGAATACAAGATCTACAATAATCCTCGTGATCCTGGCCCCCAGGTCCGTGAGTTGGTGGTGCCGGAAGGCCACTATTTCACCATGGGCGACAACCGTGACCACTCCAACGACAGCCGCTACTGGGGCTTCGTGCCGGAGGAAAACATCGTCGGTCGCGCCTTTGCCGTATGGATGCAGTGGGATGGCGGCCTGCCCAGTTTCACCAGCGCGCGACGCATCCAGTGAGCTCCCTCGCCTTCGGGACGCATCGGCATCGACAAGCCACCAGACAACAGGATATCCGTGAGTAACTCCCTCAACGCCTTCAGCCGACGCCTCGGCCACGCCTTCCGGGATCCCACCCTGCTGGAGCTGGCCATGACCCACCGCAGCGCCGGCGGGCAGAACAACGAGCGCCTCGAGTTTCTCGGCGACTCCATTGTCAACTTCGTGATCGCCGAGGCGCTGTTCCGGCGCTTTCCCGAGGCCCGGGAAGGACAGCTTTCCCGGCTGCGGGCGCGACTGGTCAAGGGGCAGACCCTGGCCGAGCTGGCCCGGGAGATGGGGTTTGGCGAGCACCTGCGGCTCGGCTCCGGAGAGATGAAGAGCGGCGGGCATCGCCGCGAGTCGATGCTGGCCGATGCCGTGGAGGCGGTGATCGGCGCCATCTATCTGGATGCCGGCATGGAGTCGGTGCGCGGCCGAGTGCTCTCCTGGTACGCCGAGCGACTGGAGAGCACCAGCCTGCAGGATACCCAGAAGGATCCCAAGACGCGTCTCCAGGAGTTTCTGCAGTCGCGCCAGGTCCCGCTGCCCCGCTACGAGGTGGTCGACGTCGAGGGCGAAGCCCACGCCCAGACCTTCACCGTGGAGTGTCACGTGGAGATGCTCGCTCAGCATACCATTGGCGAGGGGGCCAGCCGGCGCCACGCCGAGCAGCAGGCTGCCGAAAAGGCCCTGTCCCTGCTCGAACCCGTCAGGACTCACTCTCAGGGAGCACGACCATGACCCAGACCTGCGGCTTCGTGGCCATCGTCGGTCGCCCCAACGTCGGCAAGTCCACGCTGATGAACCGCATCCTCGGCCAGAAGATTTCCATCACGTCGCGGCGTCCCCAGACCACGCGCCACCAGGTGATGGGCATCAAGACCGAGGGGGAGGCGCAGTTCATCTACGTCGACACCCCCGGCATCCATATCATGGCCAAGGATCGCAACAAGGCGATCAACCGTTTCATGAACCAGGCCGCCACCCAGGCCCTGCGCGACGTGGACTGCGTGGTCTTCATCATCGACCGCACCCGCTGGAGCGAGGAGGACCAGATCGTCCTCAGGCGGCTTGAGCATCTGGAGGCGCCGGTGATCCTCGCCGTCAACAAGGTCGACCGCCTGCAGGACAAGGCGAGTCTGCTGCCCTGGCTGGAGGAGGTGGGTGCCCGGCGCGAGTTTGCCGCCATCGTGCCGATCTCGGCCAAGCACGGCACCAACGTGCCGGAGCTGGAGGCCGAGGTGGCCAGGCACCTGCCCGAGAGTGTGCACTTCTTCCCCGAGGATCAGGTTACCGACAAGAGCCAGCGCTTCCTGGCCGCGGAGCTGGTGCGCGAGAAGGTGATGCGCCAGCTCGGCGATGAGCTGCCCTACCAGATGACCGTGGAGATCGAGGAGTTCCGCGACGAGGGGCGCGTGGTGCACATCAGCGCCCTGATCCTGGTGGAGCGTCAGGGGCAGAAGAAGATCCTGATCGGCGAGAACGGCGAGCGCATCAAGACCATTGGCCGCGAGGCACGCCTGGACATGGAGCGCGCCCTGGACGCCAAGGTGATGCTCAACCTCTGGGTCAAGGTGAAGCGCGGCTGGTCCGACGACGAGCGGGCGCTGAAGAGCCTGGGCTACAATCTCGACCGATGACGCCGCGTCGCAAGCTCTCCTGGCCCTTCGGGGTCAGACCCCGGCCGAGCCGCCCGCCCCGCCGAGAGGCGGAGTCCCTGCCGCACTGCACGCCGCAGGGGTCTGACCCCGAAAGGGCGGCAGGGCCTGGGTCCCTGGCATGACCCCCGAGCCCGCCTTTCTGCTGCACAAGCGTCCCTACCGAGAGACCAGCGCCCTGGTGGAGCTGCTCACCCTGTCTCGGGGTCGGGTCAGGGCGGTGGCCCAGGGCGTGCAGCGTCCCGGCTCGCGTTCCCGGGGGCGGCTGCAGCCCTTTGCCCCGCTGCACGTCACCTGGGTGGGCGAGGGTGAGCTCAAGCGGCTGCGGCTGATGGAGAGCCGCGGGTCAGCGGCGCTGCTGGCCGGCGAGGGCCTGCTGTGCGGGCTCTACGCCAATGAGCTGCTCACCCGCACCCTGCCGGTGGAGCTGCCGGTGGCCGAGGTGTTCGCCTTCTACACGGCGCTGCTCGAGGCGCTGCCGCGACCCGATGCTCGCGCCGGCGGGCTGCGCAGTCTGGAGGTGGCGCTGCTGGAGGCGCTCGATGCCATGCCGCGTTTCACCACGGCAGAGGGCGGCGAGCTGGACCCCCAGACCCGCTACGTCTACGATGCGGCGACCCGCGCCTTCTTCCCCGGGCAGCCCGGTCTGGACGGTCGCACCCTGCGGCTGCTGGGGGCCGGCGACTGGGGGGCTCCCGGGCTTGCCGGTCCGGCCAAGGCCGTCACCCGGGCAGCCCTGGCACCGCTGCTGGGCGCGCGGCCCCTGCGCTCCCGGGAGCTGATGCGACAGCTCGCCGAGCGCCGCCGGACCGGGCTGCGCCCGGAGCTGTAAGCGATAAGCTGTACGCTATAGGAAAAACCTTGTTGCGAGGTTTGATGGCAACATCCTAGCTTACGGCTTACGGCTTACGGCTTACGGCTTACGGCTTACGGCTTACGGCTTACGGCTTTTTCAAGGAGAACATCATGCATCCTCCGCGCATCCTGCTCGGCGTCAACATCGACCATATCGCCACCCTGCGCCAGGCCCGCGGCACCCGCTATCCGGACCCGGTCCAGGCGGCGCTGCTCGCCGAGGAGGCCGGCGCCGATGGCATCACCGTGCACCTGCGCGAGGATCGCCGGCATATCCAGGAGCGCGATGTGCGCCTGCTGGCCGAGGTGCTCAACACTCGCATGAACCTGGAGATGGCGGTCACCGAGGAGATGATTCGCCTCGCCGAGGAGGTGCGTCCGGCCCACGTCTGCCTGGTGCCCGAGAAGCGCGAGGAGCTCACCACCGAGGGTGGCCTTGACGTGGTGGGCGGCTTCGAGGCGATCCACGCCGCCTGCCAGCGCCTCGCGGCTGCCGGCTGTGAGGTGTCGCTCTTTGTCGACCCCGAACCGTCCCAGATCGAGGCCGCCGTGCGAGCCGGCGCTCCGGTGATCGAACTGCACACCGGCGCCTATGCCGAGGCTAGCGGTCAGGCCGCCGCCCATGAGCATGCACGGCTCGCTGCGGCCACCGAGATGGCGCTGGCGCTGGGGCTCACCGTCAACGCCGGTCACGGCCTGAACTACCATAACGTGGAGGCCATCGCCGCCATTCCCGGCCTGCACGAACTCAATATCGGCCATGCGATCATCGCGCGGTCGCTGTTCGTGGGGCTCAAGGAGGCGGTAGCCGAGATGAAGCGGCTGGCCATCGCCGGCCAGGAGGCGGGCTTCGTGGCCTCCCTGGAGGAGCACGACCACGATCATGACGACGCCCGCTGAGCCATGATTCTTGGCATCGGCACCGATATCGCCCGCATCGAACGCTTTGAACGGGCCCTGGCTCGCCACGGCGAGCGCCTGGCGCTGAGGCTGCTGGGCGAGCAGGAGCGAGAGCGCCTGGCGGGCCATCCGGCACCCGCGGCCTTTCTGGCCAAGCGGTTTGCCGCCAAGGAGGCCTTCGTCAAGGCGCTGGGCACCGGCCTGCGGCTGGGCATGCGCTGGAACGAGGTTCAGGTCACCAGCGATGCCCTGGGCCGCCCCTCGCTGCAGTTGTCGGGCCGGGCCCACGAGCTGGCAACGGCGGCAGGGGTGCGGGCGATGCACCTGTCGATCAGCGACGAGGCGCCGCTGGCATTGGCTTTCGTGGTGCTGGAAGGGTGATGGCTGGGGGCTAGGAGCCGGAGGACGACAGCGCCTCCTGCCGAGCCCAGGCGCGCAGGTCCGCCATGGCGGCGAAGAGATCCTTCATCAGCGGGGCCACGGCGTCTCGGCCGCGGGTGCGCAGCCGAGTCTCCAGGGACTCGGCGATCAGCCCCAGACGCGGCGCCCCGCAGTAGCGGCAGGCGCCATTGAGGGCATGGATGCCATCCAGCAGCGCCTCGTCGTCGCCCTCGGCCAGGGCGTGACGCAGGTCGGCTTCGCTCTCCTCGAGTCCCGCCGTCAGACGTTCCAGCAGCTCCCTGGCGAGCGCGGCTCGCCCCCCTGCCAGCCGTGTCCCGAGCTCGAGATCCACCGTGGGCAGCTCGCCGTCATCGGCGGTCAGCGCAGGGACTGTTGCCGGCGGCGATAAGGGGGCCTCGCCGCTTTCCGCGGCGACAATGCCCAGGTAGCGGCCCAGGGCGTCGCGCAGTTTGCCGGCGTCCAGCGGCTTCACCAGGACATCATCCAGCCCGCTGGTCAGCAGCCGGCGGCGCTCTTCTTCCTGCACGTGAGCGGTCACTGCCACCACCGGCGTGGTACGCCAGCGCCCCCCCAGGCCTCGCAGCGCCCGGGTGGCCGCCACGCCATCCATGCCGGGCATGCGAATGTCCATCAGCACCAGGTCAAAGGGCTGCTCCCTGGCCAGGGCCAGCGCCTCCTCGCCGCTGGCGGCCAGGCTGACCTCGATATCGGGGCCGGCCACCAGCTCGCGCAGCAGCAGGCGATTGGATTCGGTGTCATCCACGGCCAGCAGGCGCAGCGCTCCCGGTCGAGTGGTCTCCCGCTGACCAGTCGGCGCCGGCCGGTCATTCCCGTCCAGATACTCTGCCACCACCCTGACCAGGGTGGCCCTGGCCACCGGCTTGGCGAGGAC
>PUOM01000039.1 GCA_003552795.1 Halomonas sp.
CAACGACGCTGGACGGCGCCTCTTCGTAATCCGCAAACTCCATGACGTAGCTTGCGCGGCCCTGGGTCTGAGAACGCAGATCGGTCGCGTAACCGAACATCTCAGCCAACGGAACCCGAGCGCGGATGATCTTGCCCATGGTGGAATCATCCATGCCCTCTACCAGGCCACGACGGCGGTTCAGGTCGCCCATGACATCACCCATGTAGTCCTCGGGGGTCACGACCTCGACCTTCATCACCGGCTCCAGCAGCACGGCCTTGGCCTTCTTGGCGCCTTCCTTGACGGCCATGGACGAAGCGACCTTGAACGCGGTCTCGTTGGAGTCCACGTCGTGGTAGGAACCATCGTACAGCGTAACCTTGACGTCGATCATCGGATAGCCCGCGATGACACCGTTCTGCAGCTGCTCGTAGGCCCCCTTCTCGACGGCCGGCACGTATTCCTTGGGAACCACGCCGCCGACGACTTCGGATGCGAATTTGAAGTGCATGTCTTCATCTTCGCCCTTGTCTTCCTGGGTGAGCGGTTCGATGCGCAGCCAGACGTGGCCGTACTGGCCGCGACCGCCGGACTGACGCACGAACTTGCCTTCCTGCTCCACCTTGCCGCGGATGGTCTCACGGTAGGCCACCTGAGGCTTGCCGATGTTGGCCTCGACCTTGAACTCGCGACGCATGCGATCGACCAGGATATCCAGGTGCAGCTCGCCCATGCCGGAGATGATGGTCTGACCCGTCTCCTCGTCGGTGCGAACCTGGAAGGAGGGGTCTTCCTGGGCCAGCTTGCCCAGGGCCACGCCCATCTTCTCCTGATCGGCCTTGGACTTCGGCTCGACGGCCACGGAGATGACCGGATCCGGGAACTCCATGCGCTCCAGCACGATCTTGTCGGTCAGGTCGCACAGGGTGTCACCGGTAGTGACGTCCTTGAGGCCGATACAGGCGGCGATGTCGCCGGCACGCACTTCCTTGATCTCCTCGCGGGAGTTGGCGTGCATCTGGACGATACGGCCGACGCGCTCCTTCTTGCTCTTGACCGAGTTGAAGACGCTGTCACCCGAGTTCAGCACGCCGGAGTAGACGCGGATGAATGTCAGGGTGCCGACGAAGGGGTCGGTGGCGATCTTGAACGCCAGGGCGGCGAAGGGAGCGTTGTCGTCGGCCTCACGGGTAGCGACGGTGCCATCCTTGTCGTCCAGCTCACCCTCGATGGCCTTGACCTCGGTGGGAGACGGCAGGTACTCGACCACCGCATCCAGCACCGCCTGCACGCCCTTGTTCTTGAACGCGGAGCCACAGGTGACCAGGACAATCTCGTTGGCCAGGGTGCGGCTGCGCAGACCGGCCTTGATCTCTTCCTTGGTCAGCTCACCGCCCTCGAGGTACTTGTCCATCAGCTCTTCGGACGCCTCGGCAGCAGCCTCGATCATCTCCTCGCGGAACTTCTCGGCGGTCTCCTGGAGCTCGGCCGGGATATCGACGAGGTCATAGGTGGCACCCAGATCGTTCTGGTTCCAGAGAATGGCCTTCATCTCGAGCAGATCGATGACGCCCTTGAAGTCCTCCTCGGTGCCCCAGTTGATCTGGATCGGCACGGCGTTGGCACCCAGACGGTCCCTGAGCTGATCGACCACCATGAAGTAGTCGGCGCCGGTGCGGTCCATCTTGTTGACGAACACCATGCGCGGCACTTCGTACTTGTTGGCCTGGCGCCACACGGTCTCGGTCTGCGGCTGAACGCCGGAGGAGCCGCACAGCACCACCACGGCGCCATCGAGAACCCGCAGGGAACGCTCCACCTCGATGGTGAAGTCCACGTGTCCCGGGGTATCGATGATATTGATGCGGTGCTCATCGAACTGGTGGTTCATGCCCTTCCAGAAGGTGGTCACGGCAGCGGAGGTGATGGTGATACCCCGCTCCTGCTCCTGCTCCATCCAGTCGGTGGTGGAGGCACCTTCGTGGGTCTCGCCCAGCTTGTGGTTGATGCCGGTATAGAACAGCACGCGCTCGGTCGTGGTGGTCTTGCCGGCATCGACGTGGGCGACGATCCCGATATTGCGGTAGCGGTTAAGTGGAGTCTTGCGAGCCACGGTGGAACTCCCCGTTGGTTGGCGATGCGTTTAGAGGCACTGCGCTTGGCAGCGCGACGCTTCCCCTCGGGGGAAACGCCGCAGCCAGGAGCGCCGCACTTAGAAGCGGTAGTGCGAGAACGCCTTGTTGGCTTCTGCCATGCGGTGCACGTCTTCACGCTTCTTGACCGCGGAGCCCTTGCCCTCGGCGGCGTCGAGCATCTCGCCAGCCAGGCGCTGCACCATGGTCTTCTCGCCACGACGACGCGCCGCGTCCACCAGCCAGCGCATGGCCAGCGCCTGACGGCGCGACGGACGCACCTCGACCGGCACCTGGTAGGTGGCACCACCCACACGACGGGATTTCACCTCGACCATGGGCTGGATGGTTTCCAGCGCCTTGTCGAAGATCTCCAGCGGGTCTTCATTACTGCGCTCGGCAACCCTGTCCAGCGCACCGTAGACGATGCGCTCAGCTACGGACTTCTTCCCGCTGAACATCAGGTGGTTCATGAACTTCGCCAGACGCTCGCTTCCGAACTTGGGATCCGGGAGAATCTCGCGCTTAGCCGCAACTCTTCTTCTAGGCATGATAAGCCCTCTGTGGAAGGGTCCTTCAGGTAAACCCGGAACTCCCGCGCGGCCCCGTTGAGCCCGCGACGCCCGACCTTACTCTTATCAGACCGATATCAATTCTGTATGTCGATGCGCGCCGAGGCCGATCAGGCCTTGGGACGCTTGGCGCCGTACTTGGAACGGCCCTGCTTGCGGTTCTGCACGCCGGAGGTATCCAGGGCGCCGCGCACGGTGTGGTAGCGCACACCGGGAAGATCCTTGACGCGACCGCCGCGGATCAGGACCACGGAGTGCTCCTGGAGGTTGTGACCTTCACCGCCGATGTAGGACGAGACCTCAAAGCCGTTGGTCAGGCGCACGCGGCAGACCTTACGCAGGGCCGAGTTCGGCTTCTTCGGGGTGGTGGTGTAGACGCGGGTGCAGACGCCGCGCTTCTGCGGGCAGGCCTGCAGCGCCGGCACGTCGCTCTTGCTGACGGGGCGCTTGCGCGGCTTGCGCACGAGCTGATTGATCGTTGCCATGGGTTGTAGCTGACTCCAATGGGTTGCCTTGGCCTTTTCCAGCGGGTGCGGGCGTACCCACCCCACTGTTAAAGGCTGCGCATTCTAATAGCTGACACCGTGCTCCGTCAAGACCGACGGCCCGCCCAACCGGGCCGGCCGTCAATCACGAAACCGGGGTCAGAGTTCCTCGTCGCCGGAATCCAGCGCGGTGAGCTGAGCACCCAGCTCCTGCTCGACGTCGTAGGCGGACGGTGCCACCTGGGGCTCGGGGCCCTCGCGCCGACGGCGACGCTCCTCGTGGTGGGCAAGGCCGGTACCGGCCGGGATCAGACGCCCCACCACCACGTTCTCCTTGAGGCCGCGCAGATAGTCGCGCTTGCCGGTCACCGCCGCCTCGGTCAGCACCCGCGTGGTCTCCTGGAAGGAGGCCGCGGAGATGAACGACTCGGTGGCCAGGCTGGCCTTGGTGATACCCAGCAGTACTCGCTGGTACTTGGCCGGGAACTTCTCTGCCTTCTCGAGACGGGCATTCTGCTCCAGCACCCGCACCAGCTCGACCTGGTCGCCGGGGATGAAGTCGGAGTCGCCGGCGTCGGTGATCTCCACCTTGCGCAGCATCTGACGCACGATCACTTCGATGTGCTTGTCGTTGATGCCCACGCCCTGGAGCCGGTAGACCTCCTGGATCTCGGCGGTGATGTACTTGGCCAGCTCCGCCACGCCCAGCAGCCGCAGGATGTCATGCGGGTTGCTCGGGCCGTCGGAGATCACTTCACCCTTCTCGACGCTCTCGCCCTCGAAGACCGCGATCTGGCGCCATTTGGGGATCAGCGCCTCGAAGGGATCGCCGCCGCCTTCCGGGGTGATGGTCAGGCGACGCTTGCCCTTGGTCTCCTTGCCGAAGCTGATCACGCCGCTGATCTCGGCGAGAATGGCCGGCTCCTTCGGCTTGCGCGCCTCGAACAGGTCGGCCACCCGGGGCAGACCCCCGGTGATGTCCTTGTTGGCCGACGCCTCGACCGGGATGCGCGCCACGACCTCGCCGACGCCGATCTTGGCGCCGTTGTCGGCGGTGACGATCGACCGGCCGGGCAGCAGGTACTGTACCGGGGTATCGGACCCGGAGACGGTCACCGACTTGCCGGACACGTCGTTGAGCATGATCATCGGGCGCAGGTCCTTGTAGGCGACCCGCTCCTCGGTGACCTTGCCGTTGGCGTC
>PUOM01000061.1 GCA_003552795.1 Halomonas sp.
AGATCGGCGGGGCGCTCGGGCCGGGGCGGCGCCTCGCGGCGCAGCAGGAAGCCGCGGCTCTGCTGGGTGAGGCGGGCCACGGCGTTGAGCTGCCATTCGCCTTCGGCCAGCGGCTCCCGGGAGCGCATTTCGATACGGCCATCCTCGGCGGCCAGCTGCAGGCGCATGCGCCGGCCGTGCTGGCCGTCCAGCATCAGCGGGGCGCGGATCTCCAGCTCCTCGATATCGACGATCCGGGCATCGTGCGCATGACGGCCGGCGGCCAGGGCCAGCTCGATAAAGCCGGCACCGGGGAAGACCGCGGCGTCGCCCACCACGTGATCGGCGAGCCAGGGCAGGCGACGGGTGTCGAGCTGGCTCTCCCAGGTGTCAGCCTGCTGGGCCAGGCGGTAGCCCAGCAGCGGGTGTTCGTAGTAGCGGTTGAGCAGCCCCTGGCTGGCGGGGGTCTCCTTGACCCAGTAGCGCTCGCGCTGCCAGGGATAGCGGGGCAGTTCGACGCGCCGCCCGACCACCGGGAAGAGGTGCTGCTGGTCGCAGGGCGCCCCGCTGAGCAGGGTCTGACCCAGGGTCTGTCGCAGGCACGCCTCGGCGGGGCGCTGGCGCTCCAGGGTGCCGATCACCTTGCCGGGCTGTTCGCGGTCGCGCAGGGCGTCGCTCAGGTAGCGGCGCAGGATCGGGTGGGCGCCGATCTCGATAAAGACGTTGTGGCCGGCGTCGATCAGGGCCTTGATGGCGTCATCGAAGCGCACCGGCTTGCGGATGTTGTGCCACCAGTACTCGGCGCCCAGGGCGCTGGCGGGCAGCTCATTGCCGGTCACCGTGGAGACGTAGGGCAGCCGGGCCGTCCGGGGGGTGATATCGGCCAGCGAGGCGATCACGTCCTGCTGGATCGGGTCCATGGCCGGGCTGTGGAAGGCGTAGTCCAGCGGCAGGCGCTTGGCCAGGGTGCCCCGCTCGGCCAGGGCGGCCTCGAGGCGGCCCAGGGCCTCGGGGTCGCCGGCCAGGGTCACGCCCCGGGAGCTGTTGATGCCCGCCAGGTGGACACCCGGGTAGTCGCCGGCGGCCAGCAGCTCGCCGATCTCGTCGGCGCCCATGGCCACGGCGCTCATCTGGCCCTGGCCGCGGGTCTTGCCCTGATGGTGGCTGCGGAAATGGATCACCTTGACCGCATCGGCCAGGCTCAGGGCGCCGCAGGCCCAGGCGGCGGCCACTTCGCCGACGCTGTGGCCGGCCACGGCGGCGGGCTCGACGCCGTGGGAGCGCAGCAGCCGGGTCAGGCCGACCTGCACCGCGAACAGCGCGGGCTGGGCGATCTCGGTCAGGGCCAGGCGGCTGGCGCCCGCCTCCTGAGAGTCGCTCCCGGCGTCAGGATAGCGCCCTTCCAGTTCGGCCCGCAGCGAGAAGCCGCCGAGCCGCTGGAAGAGGGCGTCCACTTCGTCCACCGCCGCGGCGAAGACCGCGGAGCTCGCCAGCAGCTCGGCGCCCATGGTCGCCCACTGGCAGCCGTTGCCGGTATAGATGAAGGCCGGGGCGCTGGCGCCGGACAGGCGCTCGCCGCGCACGATGCGCGGGTCGGGCGCCGACTCGCTGTCGGCCAGGTTGCGGAGCTGGGCGATGGCGTCCCGGCGGTCGTCGACGGTCAGCAGGGCGCCGTCGCGGTGGTGCTCGCGGTGGTGGTTCAGGGTCCAGGCGATATCGTAGAGGGCGTCGTCGCGGGTCTCGAGGCACTCGGCCAGGCGCCCGGCCATGGCGCGCAGCGCCGGCTCGCCCCGGGCGCTGAGCCGCAGGGGCAGGGGGCCGGTGCCCGGCGTCGCCCCGGCGGCGGGACCGGGCACCTCCGGCGGGCTCTCGAGGATCACATGGGCGTTGGCGCCGCCGAAGCCGAAGGAGTTGACGCCGATGATCAGGCGACCCTCGGGCTTGAGCGGCTGGGCCCGGGTGACCACCTCCAGGTTCCACTCGGCGAACTTGATGCGCGGGTTGAGCTTGCGGATGCCGATGGTGGCGGGGATTTCCCGGTGGCGCAGGCCGTAGAGTGCCTTGGCCAGCCCGGCGACCCCGGAGGCGGTCTCCAGGTGGCCCAGGTTGCTCTTGACCGAGCCGATGGGCAGCGGGCGGGTGCGGTGGCGGGCCAGGGCCTCGCCGATGGCATGGGTCTCGATGGGATCGCCCACCGCGGTGCCGGTGCCGTGGGCCTCCAGGTAGTCGATCTCGTCCGGCGCGATGCCGGCTTGCGCATAGGCATCGCGCATCAGCTCGACCTGGGCGCTGGCGTTGGGCACGGTCAGCCCGGACTTGTGGCCGTCGGTGTTGACGGCGGAGCCGGCCACCACGGCGAGGATGCGGTCGCCGTCGGCCAGGGCGCGGTCATGGTCCTTGAGCAAAAAGAGGCCGGCCCCTTCGGAGCGCACATAGCCGTCGCCGTCTTCATCGAAGACCCGGCAGCGGCCGTTGGCCGAGAGCATGCTGGCCTTGGTGAAGATGACGAAGCCGTAGGGGTGCAGGTGCAGGCTGATGCCGCCGGCCAGGGCCATTTCGGTCTCGCCGCTGCGGATCGCCTGGCAGGCCTGATGGAAGGCCACCAGCGACGAGGAGCAGGCGGTGTCCACCGACATGCTGGGGCCGCGCAGGTCGAACAGGTAGGAGAGGCGGTTGGAGGCGATGCTCGAGGTGTTGCCGGTGGCCGAGGAGGGGCCGATGGCCTCCATGTCGTCGGCCAGGCGGTAGGCGTAGTCGATGCTGGCCACGCCCACGAAGACGCCGCAGCGGCTGCCGCGCAGGGAGGCGGGCGTGACGCCGGCGTCCTCGACGGCCTCCCAGGCCAGCTCCAGCAGCATGCGCTGCTGGGGGTCCATGTGCGCGGCTTCCCGCGGCGAGATGCCGAAGAAGCCGGCATCGAAGCCGCTGACGTCACCGAGGCTGCCCGCGGCGAAGGTGACGCTGGTGCCGGGGTGCTGGCGGTCGGGGTGCTGCCAGGCGTCGTGGCTCCAGCGATCCTCGGCCACCTGGGTGACCATGTCCTTCTCTGCCTGCAGGTCCTGCCAGAACGTTTCAGGTGTGGTGCCCGGGAAACGATGGGCGGCGCCGATGATGGCAACGCGTTTACTCATTCTTGCTCCTGATGGCTCTGGTTCGGCCTGCAGCGTCGCCATGGTCACGGCGCGTGGCGTCATGGCGGCCGACCATCTCCGAATGGCTATCCCTAAGTTGTAGCGTCTCCAGCGTGATCATGCCGAGCTCGCTCACGGCGAGGGGCGCGCTCGCTGTCCGGCGATGAGCCGGGCTCGTCCGGCTCGACCAGATAGCGTAACAGGTATCGCCGCTGGGCTCCCCCAGTCGGCGATACGCACCGCTCATGATCGGCACATGGTCGCCGTACCAGCACAGCATGCCGTGGCGCGAGCCGGGCCCGGCGGGCGTCAGCTGCCGCCTGAGCCGGCCCAGCATGGCGTCGGCGTTGCCCAGGTGGCGCAGATAGACCCGCAGGTCCGCCGCCGCCTCGGGCGTGAGGGATTTGGCCAGGCTGGCGGGCAGCGCCGGGGCGTCGTCGGGCACCGGGCGCTCCAGCTGCAGCGGCCCGTGATTCTCCATGGTGATGGCGAACACGAAAAGCGGCCTATTATCGCTGCCCTTCAGCAGGGTGCCAACCTTCTCGGCCACGGCCAGGTCGCCGATGTACTGGCCGTCGCGCTCGCCGCCGCTGAAGTGGCGGATATCGAGAAACTCGTCGAACCCCAGGTGGGGGATCACCTTGTGGCGCAGATAGAAGCTTGCCGGGTAGGGGTGCACGCAGACGGTGCGATAGCCCAGCGCGCGCAGGCGGCTGGCCAGGCTGGCGACCGGGCTCCGGGTGAGCTGACGGTAGGGGGTGAAGCGATGGATGCCCAGCGCTTCGGGGGGCTGGCCGGTGAGAAAGGCCGCCTCGGTGCGCACGGTGTTGGCGCCCCAGGCCGGCACCCGCAGCGGCCCGTGGCAGAGGGCGTCGCGGGTCAGGGCGTCGAAGTGGGGCAGCAGGGTGTCGGGCAGATCGGCCTGCCAGCCCCGCGGGTCGAAGAAGGATTCGCTCTGGACCACCACCAGGTGGGGAAGCGCCTCGGGCGCCGGTTGCGGCGCGGGGGGCGCGGCGGCGAAGGGGGTGGTCAAGGCCTCGGCCGGCAGGGGCTTCAGCGCCAGCAGGCCGTAGCGCCACAGGGCCGCGAAGAGCCCCAGGCGGTGCAGATCCTGCTGGGGGGCCAGGCTGCAGGGCGGCAGGCGTCTGAGCCCGGGCAGGAGCAGCGCGGCCGCCGCGGCCAGCAGCAGGCCCACCGGGGTGAACAGCGCCGCCGC
>PUOM01000313.1 GCA_003552795.1 Halomonas sp.
CTCCTGTGCCAGCAGCTCTGGGCGCAGGCGCCGTTCCAGAGGATCAGTTATCCAGCCGGTGAACGCCACGGCCAGGTCAAAATCGCTTTCCGGATGGTAGTCGCCACGAGCCCTGGAGCCATATAGCCACACTGCAGCGAGATCAGTACGGCGCTGGGCCAGAGACGTGATCGCCTTCAGCGTTTCATGCTGCGAGGGGCTCTCGTTATCGAACCCGCTGCCAGTCGGGCCTTGACGGGCGATGGTGGATGGCATGGCTAGACTCCCCTGCTCGGATATGAGGCATCTTCCCGCCTGTCCTCTCGAGGCGCAAGAGCTGAGCGCCCAGGCCTGGCCTGACGGGCGGCCCCATGCCAGAATCGCGGGCTGACTGGACACCAGGACCGCCCGGGCCCGGCCTCGGGCGGCACGCACCTCGAGAGGACACCATGCCCGAGTATCGTTCCCGCACCACCACCGCCGGCCGCAACATGGCCGGTGCCCGCGCCCTGTGGCGCGCCACCGGCATGAAGGATGACGACTTCCACAAGCCGATCATCGCCGTGGCCAACTCCTTCACCCAGTTCGTGCCCGGCCACGTGCACCTGAAGGACATGGGGCAGCTGGTGGCCCGCGAGATCGAGAAGGCCGGCGGGGTGGCCAAGGAGTTCAACACCATCGCCGTGGACGACGGCATCGCCATGGGCCACGACGGCATGCTCTATTCGCTGCCCAGCCGCGACCTGATCGCCGACAGCGTCGAGTACATGGTCAACGCCCACTGCGCCGACGCCCTGGTCTGCATCTCCAACTGCGACAAGATCACCCCGGGAATGCTCAACGCCGCCATGCGCCTGAACATTCCGGTGATCTTCGTCTCCGGCGGGCCCATGGAGGCGGGCAAGACCCAGCTGCTCGACCACGGCCTCGACCTGGTGGACGCCATGGTGATGGCCGCCGACGACAGCGTCGACGACGAGACCCTGGCCGAGGTGGAGCGCAGCGCCTGCCCCACCTGCGGCAGCTGCTCCGGCATGTTCACCGCCAACTCCATGAACTGCCTGATGGAAGCCCTGGGCCTGGCGCTGCCCGGCAACGGCACCGTGGTGGCTACCCATGCCGACCGTCGGCGCCTCTTCGAAAACGCCGGCCAGCGCATCGTCGAGCTGGCCAAGCGCTACTACGAGGGCGACGAGGCGCATCTGCTGCCCCGGGCCATCGGCTCCAAGGCGGCGTTTCGCAACGCCATGACCCTGGATATCGCCATGGGCGGCTCCACCAACACCATCCTGCACCTGCTGGCGGCCGCCCAGGAAGCCGAGGTGGACTTCACCATGGAGGACATCGACCGCCTGTCGCGGGAGGTGCCGCAGCTCTGCAAGGTGGCCCCCAATACCCAGAAGTACCACATCGAGGACGTGCACCGCGCCGGCGGCATCATGGCGATCCTCGGCGAGCTCGATCGCGCCGGCGTGCTCGACACCCGGGTGCCCACCGTCTACGGCGACTCCCTGCAGGCCGCCCTGGACGAGTGGGACATCATGCGCAACCCCACGCCCGAGGTGGTGGAGTTCTACAAGGCGGGCCCCGGCGGGGTGCCCACTCAGGTGGCCTTCTCCCAGGCGGCCCGCTGGCCGAGCCTCGACGGCGACCGCGCTACCGGCTGCATTCGTGATCTGGCGCACGCCTTCTCGACCCAGGGCGGCCTGGCCGTGCTAAAGGGCAATATCGCCGTGGACGGCTGCGTGGTGAAGACCGCCGGCGTCGATGATTCCATCCTGGTATTCGAGGGCAGCGCCCACGTGGTGGAGTCCCAGGACCAGGCGGTGGCCGATATCCTCGAGGGCAAGGTGAAGGAGGGCGACGTGGTCGTCATCCGCTACGAAGGGCCCAGGGGCGGGCCGGGCATGCAGGAGATGCTCTACCCGACCAGCTACCTGAAGTCCAGAGGGCTCGGCAAGGCGTGCGCGCTGCTTACCGACGGACGTTTCTCCGGCGGCACCTCCGGGCTCTCCATCGGCCACGTCTCGCCGGAGGCCGCCGCCGGCGGCGCCATCGGCCTGGTGGAGCAGGGCGATACCATCCAGATCGATATCCCCAACCGCACCATCAACGTCAAGCTCAGCGACGCGACCCTCGCCGAACGCCGCGCGGCCATGGAGGCCAGGGGCGCCGACGCCTGGAAGCCCGCCGCGCCGCGCCCGCGCAAGGTCACCCCGGCGCTCAAGGCCTACGCCATGCTCGCCACCTCCGCCGACAAGGGCGCGGTGCGCGACCTCAGCAAGCTCGAATGAGATGTAGGAGCCGGATTCATCCGTGGTCCGACACATCGGCGAAGGCATCGCCCGATAAATCGGGCTCCTACGGTGACGGGGCCAATGCGACCGCCCCGCCCCGAGGGGTCAGACCCCGGCGGCGTCGAATCCGCTCGCAAGGCTTAGCATGACGGGCTTCGTGACTTGGCCGGGGTCTGACCCCTCAGGGGCGACCTCGGCGCCTGTTGAGGCGAACCTGCCGCCAGCGCCGAGAAAAATCTGGGAATGCCCCTGGGTCTGACCCGGGGCGCTGAGCCCTACCAGATCTCGGTCGGCGTGGCTTGGCTGCGCAGGCGATCCCGGGCGATGAAGAGGGCGGCAATGGCCCGCGCCTCGTGGAAGTCTTCCCGGGCGAGCAGCGCCGGCAGCTCATCGATGGCGTGGGTCTCGACGATCAGCGGCTCCGGCTCGTCGCCGGGCAGGCGCCTGGGGTAGAGGTCGGTGGCCAGCAGCACCTGCATGCGGTGGCGCATGTAGTTGGGCGCCAGGGAGAGCTCCACCAGCGGCTCGATGCTGCGGGCACCGAAGCCGCACTCCTCCATCAGCTCGCGGTTGGCGGCGGTGACGATATCCTCGCCCGGATCGACCAGCCCCTTGGGCAGCGTCAGCACATACTCCTCGAAGCCCGCCGCATATTCGCGGATCAGCAGCACGTGCTCCGGATCGGGCATGGCGACGATCATCACCGCGCCGCTGTCGCTGCCGGTCAGGCGTTCGAAGGTGCGCTCCGCGCCGTTGGAGAAGCGCAGGTCCAGGGACTCGACGTGGAAGAGGCGGCTTCTGGCCACCGACTGGCGGGCGAGCACCTCGGGTTTCTGCGGCCACGGCGAATCGGATCTCGGTGGGGTAGACATGGGCGCTCCGTTTCTGGGGGTGAGGGCGCCTGCTACAATACCACCCCCTGCAAGCCACCACCCGGGAAACCCGATGATCGACTGGCGCGCCATCGACACCGTCCTGCTCGACATGGACGGCACCCTGCTCGACCTCTACTTCGACAGCCACTTCTGGCTGGAGCACCTGCCGCGGCGCTACGTGGAACTGCACCAGCTCGACGAGGCGACCCAGGAGGTGGTGCGCTCCAAGGTGCTGCACGAGCAGGGCACCCTCAACTGGTACAGCCTGGCCTACTGGAGTCGCGAGCTCGACCTGGATATCGTCGCCCTCAAGCGCGAGATCCAGCACCTGATCGGCCTGCGCGGCGACGCCCTGGACTTCCTCAAGTGGCTCAAGCAGGCCCACCCGCGAGTGGTGCTGGCCACCAACGCCGATCGCGCCAGCCTCGAGCTGAAGCTGCCGCTCACCGGCCTGGAGGAGTATCTGGACGCCATCGTCTCCTCGGCGGACCTCGGCGTGCCCAAGGAGGCCCAGGAGTTCTGGTTCGAGCTCCAGGAGGTGGAGCCCTTCGACCCGGCACGCACCCTGTTCATCGACGACAATCCCAAGGTGCTGGAGAGCGCCCGGGAGTTCGGCATCCGCTATCTGCTTGGCATCAAGCAGCCCGACAGTACCCGCCCCGAGCGGGAGCTCGAGGAGTTCATCGCCCTGGACCGCTTTGCGGCGATCCTCCCCGACAACCTGCCCCCCGGGCAGGCGCCCAGGGCCCCGGAGGAGGGCGCCCACGGAGAGCCCGTATGAATAGCGTGCGACTCGACAAGTGGCTCTGGGCGGCGCGTTTCTTCAAGACCCGCGGGCTCGCCAAGAAGGCCATCGAGGGCGGCAAGGTGCACTACAATGGCACCCGGGCCAAGACCAGCAAGACCGTCGAGCTGGGTGCGCTGATTCGCGTTCCCCAGGGCTGGGATACCCTCGAGGTGGAAGTGGTGGCGCTCTCCGATCAGCGTCGCGGCGCCCCCGAGGCCCGCGCCCTCTACCGCGAGACCGAGGAGAGCGTGGCGCGCCGCGAGCGCGAGGCCGAGGCGAGGCGCCTCACCAACCAGGCCATGCAGCACCCCCTCAAGCGTCCCGACAAGAAGCAGCGCCGGGACATCCGGCGCTTCAAGGAGTCCGGGGAAGA
>PUOM01000031.1 GCA_003552795.1 Halomonas sp.
CTGCCGTTTCGGCCGAGACGTTGCCTGCCGGCAAAGACCGCTGGCAGCGACATTAAGAAACGCTGTTCTATCAAAAACCCTTCGCCTAGAATGGTTCGCGCCATTCACCGACCCGCGACGTCACGATGCCCCAGGCCCCTCACCTTGCCATCGGCCGCCTGCTGCTGTTCAACCTGCTGGGCGCCCTGCTGATCTTCTCCTGGCTCTCGCCGGACCTGCGATTCTGGACGGAGGTGGACGACGCGGTCTTCTTCATCACCAACGCCTGGCTGACCGAGGAGAACGGCGCCTGGGTGTGGCTGGTGGCGGCCACCAACGCGCGCCTCTTCGACGTGGTGAGCTTCTTCATCCTGCTGGCGATCTACCTGTGGGCGATCTCTCGGGACCCGCTGCAGGAGCAGAAGATGCTGCGCTGGGGCGGCATCGGCGTCACCATGCTGCTGGTCGCGGTGTTCATGGCCCAGGGGGTACGGATGGTGATCGACTACACCCACCCGAGCCCCACCCGGGTCTACGAGGGCGTCAATCTGATCACCGAGATGGTGGCCTTCTCCACCAAGGACAGCTCGGGCTCGAGCTTTCCCGGCGACCACGGCGTCAACCTCTTCCTGTTCACCGCCTTCATGTGGCGCTATGCGGGCTTCAAGGTGATGCTGGTGAGCCTGGTGGCCGCGGTGATTCTCAGCGCACCCCGCATCCTGAGCGGGGCCCACTGGTTCAGCGATGTCTACTTCGGCGCCATCGCCATCAACCTGATCATCGCGCCCTGGTTCCTGCTCACCCCGCTGGGACCGGCCATGGCCCGCGGCATTACCGCCGGCATGGCCAGGGTCCAGGCGCTGCTGCCGGTGAGATAACAGCCTTCCGCGAAGAAAGCGCATAGTCGCGTCACGAGCGAAGATAGGCTGGCCGCCGCCGGAACGGAGCAACCGGAGTTGACTAGCTGCTCAATGAGGATTGTGAGTACCGCCGGCGGCCAGGATATCGAGCGCAGTAGCGAATCCGCGCTTTCATCAGTTGGCCTTGCGCCAGCCGCCCAATACTCGCTGATCGGGGCCGAAGAAGACCAGCCGGTCGTGGTCGATCAGGTAGCGGTAGGCGGTCTCCAGCATGCCGGTGACCCGGGCGGCGTCCTCGCCCTGAGGGCAGGCGCGCCGGGTGGTGGCCAGCTCGCTGAACTCGATGCGCTGGTTCTCGCCCAGGCGCACCCGGCCATTCATCTCGTTGCAGCCGTCGCTGCCGGTGACGCGCCCATCCTCTCCGATGCGAAACCAGGCCGACTCGGGCAGGGAGAGCCGCTCGTCGGTGCCCACCAGCAGCAGGTTCCAGCGCTGCTCCACCACCGGTCCCGAGAGGCTTACCTCACGCTCATCACTGGGCGGCGCATCGGGGCGGCTGCCGCAGGCTGCCAGCAGGGCCGCGGCGGCCATCACCAGGCCCAGGCGGGCCGCAAGTATCGTCTTCATCTGTCGTCGTGCTTCCTTGTGGGGTGGCCGGTGGCCTACCAGCTGCCGGTGTTTTCCATGGAGGCCCAGGGCTCCTGCGGGGGCAGGGCGTCACCCTTCTGCAGCAGCTCCACCGAGATGCCGTCGGGGCTTCTCACGAAGGCCATGTGGCCGTCCCGGGGCGGGCGGTTGATGGTCACGCCGTTGGCCTGGAGCTTCTCGCACAGGGCGTAGATATCATCGACCCGATAGGCCAGATGGCCGAAGTTGCGCCCGCCGGTGTACTCCTCCGGGTCCCAGTTGTAGGTGAGCTCGAGCTCCGGTGCCTTGAGCTCGGCGGAGCGCGCCTCGTCCTCGGGGGCGGCCAGGAAGACCAGAGTGAAGCGCCCCTTGTCGTTCTCCTTGCGGCGCACCTCCTTGAGACCCAGCAGGTCGCAGTAGAAGTGCAGCGAGGCGTCGAGGTCGCTGACGCGCACCATGGTGTGGAGATACTGCATGTTCAACTCCTTGTCGGGGGAATCACGGGGCTATCGCAGATGGCGGCACCGATAACTCGAGATACTCTTGGGTGATCAATGAGTGTACTCGTTGAAGATCTCCGGCGTACGGTCGTCGCGGTGCCAGCCCAGCACCCGGTAGTCGTCGTAGCGGCCGGTCTCCATGCCCGGCGAGCCGTGGGGCATCCCCGGCACGGCGAGGCCCGCCACGTCGGGGCGCTCCTCCAGCAGGCGGTGGATGTCCGCTGCCGGCACGTGGCCCTCGATCACGTAGCCATCCACCATGGCGGTATGGCAGGAGGCGAGCTCGGGCGAGAGCCCCTTCCCGATCTTGATATCGCGCATTTCACGAGGGTCGACCATGTGGCGATCCACCGTGAACCCCTGGCTCTCCAGATAGTCGGCCCAGTCGCCGCAGCAGCCGCAGCCGGGGTCCTGGTACATCTCGACCACGGTGCCCGCCTGGGGGCTGGGGCCCGGCATGAAGGCCAGATAGGCGGCCAGGGCGCCACCGGCCAGCAGGCCGCCGCCAAGCAGGGCGCGGGAGGCTATCTTCATCGCAGGGTCTCCAGGGTGTAGGGTGATGGCACGATTGTCGGCTTCGACGAGGCCCTTGCCAAGGGTCTGGATCAAGCCACGGGGAGCCCCAGCATGAGCCACTACTGTGACCTGGCCCCGGGCCATCCGTTTCACGGCCCCTACCACGACCGCGAGTACGGTTTTCCGGTGGACGACGATGATGCCCTCTTCGAGCGCCTGGCGCTGGAGATCAACCAGGCGGGACTCTCCTGGCTGACGGTGCTCAAGAAGCGCGCCGCCTTCCGGACCGCCTTCGAGGGCTTCGCCATCGACCGGGTGGCCGCCTATGGCGCGGCCGAGCGGGTCCGGCTGCTGGCCGACGCCGGCATCATTCGCAACCGCCTCAAGGTCGACGCCGTGATCCACAACGCCGGCGTATTACAGGCACTGCGCGACGAGCACGGCAGCTTTGCCACCTGGCTCGACCACCACCACCCGCTGCCCCATGCGGAGTGGGTCCGGCTCTTCAGGGGCACCTTCCGCTTCACCGGGCCGGAGATCACCGGAGAGTTCCTGATGAGCACCGGCTACCTGCCCGGCGCCCACCGCGACGACTGCCCGGTGCAGGCGCGTATCCTCGCCGCCGGGCCGCGCTGGGCGGAGGCGTAAGGGAACCCCACTCCCGCCCGTGGCATCATAGCCGGGCACTCTCGGCGAGGACTTTCTACCGATGGATCCGGTCACTCATGCGGTACTGGGCGGCGCGGCGGGTGGCGTGATACTGGGCCGCCGGCTGGGCCGCAAGGCGGTGCTGCTCGGCGCGCTGCTGGGCATGTCACCCGACGTCGACGTCTTCATCGACTACGGCGATGCCGTGCTCGACGTCACCGAGCACCGCGGCTTCACCCACTCGCTCTTCGTGCTGACGGGGCTCGGCACCCTGCTGGCCCTGCTCACCTCGCGCCTGCGGGTGGCCAGGGGGATCCCGCTCTGGCAATGGTGGCTCTTCTATGTGCTCTGTCTCGCTCCCCATGCCCTGCTCGACGCCCTGACCACCTACGGCACCCAGCTCTGGTGGCCGCTGGACGTACGGCCCACGGCCTACCCCATCGTCTTCGTCATCGACCCGCTCTATACCCTGCCGCTGCTGGTGGGTGTCGGCGTGGCCCTGGCCACCGGCAACGGCCGGCGCGGCCCCGCCTGGGGGCTGGCGCTCTCCAGCGCCTACCTGGTGCTTGCCTTCGGCGCCAAGCAGCTGGTGGAGCATCGCCTGGAGCCGGTGCTGGCCGAGCGCGGCCTGGAAGATGCCCCCCGGGTGGTCCAGCCCACTCCCTTCAACACCCTGCTGTGGCGGGTCACCGTGGTGGATGGCGACGACCATCATGAGTTGCTCCTGGGCGTGCTGGACGGCGATCCCCCGCCGCTGGTGGAGACCTACCGGCGCGGCGCCGAGCTGGAGGCCGCGGCACTCGAGAGCGAGCGCGGCGAGCGGCTCGACTGGTTCGCCGGTCCCTTCCTGCGCTACGAGCCCCGCACGCTCGACGGCCGCGAGACCCTGGTGGCCACCGACCTGCGCCTGGGCTTCCCCGGCTTTCACCCCTTCGCCTTCACCCTGGCCACCCGGGACGGAGAGGCGTGGGTGCCGGTGGCGACCTCCGAGCAACTCGATGCCCCTGCGCGCGACACTCGAGAGGCACTGTCACGCCTGGCCGGTCGCATCCTGGCCCCGGAGCCCGCTCTCTGCACCAGCGACTTCGTCGCCGCCGAATGGGTTCTCGACATCCCCGGGCGCTGCTGAGCCGTGCTTGATCCCATGGCGACACGGGAAACGCGGCGGGGCGGCCA
>PUOM01000176.1 GCA_003552795.1 Halomonas sp.
CCAACAGATGAAACAGGTAACAGATCAGTTGCGACAAGTGCCTGTAATGAAAGACTATTACGATACCCTTGACAGGTATGAACGGTTGACTCAGAGGAAAGGCGCTTTACTTACTGAGGGAAAGCCACTATCGTTAGAGTTTCAAAACGAGTTAAAGGCTGTAGAAGCACAGTTGATGAATAATCCGTATTATCAGGTGTTCTCAAAAGGCGTAAAGTTGTCTGAAGCGATGATGGCCGAGAAGGACTGGGTGACTGACAATATCGGCAAGACGTTGGCGAAGAATGTAGAAAAGGATGCGAAGGCTCATGCAGAAACGGGTGTTAAGTTGCTGGAGCCGATAAAGGCTGAGCCTTCACCACCAGATATTACAAAAATGTCTGCATCCGAGCTGGCGAAAGCCCCATCCGATATAGTCCAAGGCCAACAGCACATGATCCCCCGTGACACTTTCCAAGAGATCGGGATACACAAAAACTATGCGTTTGAAGGTGGAAAATTCTACAATATATTAGCGGACGGGTCTTTGGGAAGGGAAGTAACACCACAAGAGTTAGAAAGAGTTCGTGACAATTCACGCGAAGCACACCGGTTCATGGTTCGCCAGGCCATCGGGGAAGGAATAAAAATTCCTGAAGATGTGATGAAAGACTATCCTGATTTGGCCTCACAAGAACCGCCCGATCCCGACGTGCCTACGCCTGAAGCCTTGGAGAAGACCGGCTGGGAGCAGAAGTATGACGCCGAGACTGATCCGTGGGAAAAGCAGGAAGTTGCCGCAGATGCCGCAAGGAAAGTAAAAAATGACTCTGACGCCGAGGTCATTCTGCATAGGTTGGAAGATATGCGCAAAGACAGAGTTGAAGTTCGCGCTGTCATTGATGAAATACAAGGTTTATCAGGGTTTGGTAATTATTTGGAATCGGAAAAGCCTGTTGTGTCCAGAAGTATGGCCGACCAGCTTGGCACAGAGGCGAGCAGGGTAATAAATAAATATAGTATATTTGACATTGACCCGGACTTGGAAGTGACTGAAGGTATTGATCCTATTGATATGAAGATACCTACCGATGGTATCCAATACAAGGGCAAGAAGCTGCCGGACATGACGGGTAAAGAACTCAAAGGTGCCCTGAAAGCGTTTGAGACCACAGGCGGTAGCAACAAAGCACAAGACCAGCAGATACTTGCGTATGTTATGACAGTATTCCCGGAAAAGCCTGCGATACTCAAAGATATACGTGAAGCTATGAAGGAGACAGAGACCGGTGAGAAGACGGAAATATCACGAGGTAATGTGAGTTTTGCTGTTCCGCAAACGAAGGAAGCGTTGGGGAAATTGCTGAAAGAGCTAAAGGCATCACCGACTACAAAAGAACTTATCGCAGTCGGCATAAAAGAGAAATCCACCCCGAGGCGGCATACTACAGTTTCGCCCAATGTGAAGGAGATAGGCGATGAGTTGATTGAGTTTACAGGAGATGGTGCGGATCAGTGGATGAGTGACGGGGTGATACTCGTAAACCATCCGCCTACAAAGGCTGACGCAAAGCGTCCAAAGAAAGCAAGGAAGAGGACAGTTGAAGATGCAAAGAGGATGATGGACACTTACACGAAAAACGTAGAGCCTGCCGTTATCGAAGGATTCCACATGGACAATCCTGAAGTTGGCAAGGCTATATCGCATACCCAAATACCAGACAGAAAAACAGATCGCCTTGGAGCACGCCCTTTTGTATGGTTTGGTGTAGGCGATAAATATACTCGATATAGGCAGTCGTACTTTAACAAGATGCATGAGTATTTGAACAAGATGGATGGCGACCTTTCCTATGGCGTAAACAAAGAACATGGATCTCTTGTGTCATACAAAGATGGTGAGCCGGTTGCTGTGCTTTCTCCAGTTGCTGACGGGGAAACCAAACAGGCATTTTTTGATGAGTTGCCGTTCAAGAAGTATGACGAGAAGCTATTCTTTAAGGAACAGCCTGAAGAGCATCAGCCGGATGAAGTCCCGGTCGAAACAAAAGAGCGTCCCGAGCTTGAAACGCTGGCAGATGAATATTCTGTCAGTTGGATAGAAGATGCTCACAATAAAGTTGTAGAAGCGCAAGAAATGGCAAGGGCTACAGGCAAGGTTTACGATGTTAGCAAAAACACAGACCCTGATGCCCCGTTCCAGTACGAAGTTCACCTTGAAGGTCAACCACCGGAGCCGGCAGATAAATGGCGCAGAGTAGCGCAAGTTCAGCCTGCTGAGTTTGATGAATTGCCGATGGAGAAGACTATTTATCCTTCGGAGAACTTGACTGAGTGGAGCAGTGCAGAACTTATCTTCCAGATACAGCACAAGGACGCCGAGACTGGGCATGCCCGTAACTTTACACAACTCATAGATCATTACCCAGCAGAAAAGCCGCACCTGGCTGCCGAGGTGGGGGATAAGGTAGTCAATGTTCCGCAGAAAGGAATGGCGCATTATGCAGAAGATGTTAAAAAGCAGTTTGAAGCAGGGGCTGTAGGCGTGATAGTGGATAAGAACCACATAAGCGCTACCGTTATTTTCCCCGACCAAAGCGAGCATAAGATCAACTATGAGCACCTTGCAAAGGTAAAAGACGGCGTCAGGATGCCCGAGCATTTTGGTGGGAAGTCGCTTGGTGCAGCACAGATGCCAGACCCGCCTCCGAGCGGCATATCGAACAAGCAGCACAAGATGATCATGGCACTTGCAAAGAAGAAGGGACTTATTGAGAAAGACCCGGAGACGGGCGAGCTGGACCATAGTAAGCGTTACGATTTCTTTCGTGCGTGGACAGGAGAAACAAGCATAAAGAATCTTGGCCGCCAACAAGCGGGCGTTATTATAGACAGGTTGCTCCAGATGCCCGATGTTGACGACATGACACGTGTCGAGAAGCAAGCGGCGTGGGACAAGGAGATGGACAAAGCTGAGACGGTGATAAGGGAAAGCGTCGCAGATCTCCCGCCCGATGCCCCTGAAGATGCTATTTCAAAAGAAAGACAGGAGGTTTTGAGGACGCTGCAAGAAAATCTTCCTGTGAGCCTTTGGTCTGATTTGACGTCAAAATATGGTGAGCCGGTATATGCTGACCTGGAAAACTATATGCCGGAATCCGTTGCTAAAAAGTTTGAAATTGAAGCCCACCGCCGGTGGGAACAACACAACATAAAAGAGTCAGTGGAAGACTTAAAACGCAATGCGCCGGATTGGTATAGTGAGTATAAAAGAGCACTTGATGCACCTGGGAAAAGACCTCCGGGCAAGCTTCCCCGTAACTTTTCTTGGCGACCTTCGCTTGATGTGATGGAGCGGATTGCTGTCGAATATGACATGCCTGAAATAGTCCCATTATTCCACAAGATATGGAGCGGGAACAAACTCGGGAGCACTTTGGAGGCTGAAGCAACACATAGGTTGGTCAAAGAACATGGTTATAGTTTAATAAGCAGGTTAAATCACGGGAAAGATCATGAAAGACTTGTAGGGTATATCACAGGAAAACACGAGAATTTAACACCCAAAGAGCGGGCTTATGCTGACGATTTAGCTAAGGAGTTGTCCGGTGTAATTCCTCATGTGCAATATGGGAAAATTAAGAACATTGTTCTCCACGGATACGACCCCGCAGATAAGCGGCATGGTATCGGAGACTACGAAGATCACAAGAAAGAAATCGACAGGATGGTTCACTATGCAAGGACAAGAGGACTGCAAGCATTCAAGGAAAAATATGGCAGAAAGATTGAGGCTGGGGAAGTGCTTTGGGGGACTTATGAAAATTATTGGCCGCAATATGCTGATACCAATAAGTTTACACAGGACACAGTAACCCGCATGCTTGATCCCGATAGTAAAGACATACCTGATATGGAGATCGCCTCCGGTGTCAATGTCCGTCAAGCCCCTTTGGGTGAGTTTTCCGATATCGGACTTCTGGAGACATTCCAAGGATATATGAGAAGCATGGTGTCGTCCGTAGAGTTTGCAGAACCAATGTCTTCGTTGTTGTCTGTGCTTGTTGAAGATGTCGGCCCGAAAATAGAAAATGTCCATGATAAAAAGCAGTTTATAACGGATTTGAATGACTGGACAAACACTATATATCGTGGCCGTGGATATAGCCATGAATGGTTTGACCAAGCAGTTGGTGCTTTAAGGAGAATTGCGTCCGCCCCGCTTATCCATTGGAACCCCTTTTCCCTTTTAAGAAACTGTGGTCAGTGGGCTGCAAATGACCCCGTATCTGTCCGTCGTGTCGCAACTGCTAAGCTGGAC
>PUOM01000291.1 GCA_003552795.1 Halomonas sp.
CATCCTGGTGCGCTACGTCGAGCCGAGCAGTGGCAAGCCCTGCGCTGTTGCGAAGGTGATGGTATCTCGTGACGATTTCGCGAGTGAACGAATCGAGGTGGAATCCAACGCCCTTCAAGATCCACGTGTGAACAGGTTGGTCCCTCGGCACCGGGAGATCGGGGTTGTAGAGGGGCATCATTACCTCGTGACGGATTTCGTCTCGGGACCCTCCATTTCGTCACGACGTGGAATTCGGGAGGCTGCCGAGGCACTCGGATTTCAGAAACGAAATGCCGAAATTGTGGACATCCAGGAACATCCTTGGGTTCAGCGAGCACTGCAACGAGTGCCGTGGCTCAAGAAGGAGTGTTTGGTTGGGCGTTTCGGGGTTACCCGCACGCACGGCGATTTCGCTCCATGGAACATCCTGAAACAACGCGGCGGGAATCTCGCGCTAATCGATTGGGAGTTCAGCGAACCGGATGGCGTGGCCGGCGTGGATCTGGCGCATTACCTCCTGGTGACGAAGCAGTTGCTGAGTCGCCAAGATCCGCGAATCGCGGTGAAGTCTACCGCCACGGAACTTAGCGATCTCGAAGGGTGCAATTCCGATGAGGGACGAACACTCATGGTATTGGCAGCCACTTCTGTGTTGATGCGTGAACAAAATATATCTCCGAATGACAAAAGTGATTTCTGGAGTAAGGCGGCATTTTATTGCCAGTGTCAAGACTAGTCCAAAGCCAACTAAGGCTTAAGATGAGGGACGATTGTGATTAAAAGAATAACCAAGTCATTGTCTGTCAATTTTTTTTCAAGTTATTACTCAAAAAAAATTGGTTTGCCATTAAATAGTCTCAAAGAGATCAGCGAAAAATTCGAAAGAAGATTGTTTTTAATCAATCCTTCGGATATTAAGTATCGCGTTGTTGGTATCGTTAATCCTGCGGTATCTGACTTTCTTGCAAATTGCTTTTATTTACCAGAATGGTTTGAATTGCTTCTTCAAAATTATGAGCCACATCCATCTGTTGTTTGGGAAATAAAACAGGAACTAATTAGTAACGGGGTTGGCTGTATAAAAAATGATAAAAAAACTTTTGTAGAAACAGCAAAAATGATGGAATTGGATCGTGTTCGATTTGCTAGATACAAAGACGAAGACTTGACCCGGGTCAGGCTAGAGCAAACAAAAAGAATTGTTAAATCAATTAAAAACAATGATTTTGAATATCCTAATGCCAGGCCAACCAATGGAAACCCTGATGTTCCAGGAATAGCAATAACTTCAAGCAATAAGGCAGTATGGATAAGTCAAGGAGATCACCGTCTTTCAGCTTTCAAGTGTTTAGATCCAGACAAACCAATTCCAGTAAAAATAAGAGGGGTTCCGAGAGAAATAATCGCTGCAGCAATTGCTAGAGCGAAAGAATGTATGGTTGATTATTTAGAGAGTGAGTTAATTAAGCTGAATCTGTCGCCTTTGCCCAATGAGCCACCAATAAATGAGAAATTAATATTGGCACCCGATTTAAGGCCTGGAGAAAAATAGATGACAAATATTGAGCTATTAATATGAGCAGAATACTTCTCCTGCATAACTTCTACCGATCCGACTCCCCCTCCGGCGAGAACCAGGTCTTCGAGATGGAGCGCGCCTTGCTGCAGAAGCACGGCCATGACGTTCGCCTGTTCACCCGGCACAGCGACGAACTGGCCGCGCAAGGCGCACTCGGCAAGATCAAGGGTGCCGTCAGCGTGCCCTGGAATCCGTTCAGCGCCCGGGCCCTGCGCCAGGCCATCCGGGAATTCCAACCGGATGTCATTCACGCGCACAACACGTTCCCCTTGCTGTCGCCGGCCGTGTTTCCGGCGGCGCGAGGCACGGCACGCGTACTGACCCTGCACAACTACCGCCTCTTCTGTGCCGCCGCCATCCCAATGCGCGACGGACAGATTTGCACCGAGTGCCTCGACCAGCACAGCGTACGGCCCGCACTGCGGTACAACTGCTACCGTGGCAGCAAGGCCGCCACGGTGCCACTGGCCGCGAACATCGCGCTGCATCGGTTTCGGGGTACGTGGAAAAACGATGTGGAGGCCTTCATCGCGCTCTCGGAATTCCAGCGGGAGAAATTCGTGGCCGCCGGTCTGCCGGCCGATCGCGTCGAGGTAAAGCCGAACTTCTATGACGGCAACCCGGAGGTCGTATCCTGGGGCGAACGCACCGAACGCGTGGTGTTCGTCGGCCGCCTATCGGCGGAGAAGGGCGTTCACACGCTTCTTCGGGCGTGGTCCCTTTGGGGCGATCAGGCACCGCCGCTGCGCATCATCGGCGATGGTGAGCTACGCCGCGATCTGGAAGAACAAGCCCGCGGTCTGCCCGTCGAATTCATCGGTCAAGTAGGCCCGGAAGAAGCGCAGGCCGAGATCGCCCAGACCCGCCTGGTCGTGCTGCCCTCCGAATGGTTCGAGGGTTTCCCGATGGTTCTACGCGAGGCCTTCGCTTTCGGTACGCCTTCCGCCGTCTCCAACATCGGCCCCCTTCCTGGTCTCGTGAAGGATCCGGAAAGCGGTTGCACCTTCGAACCCGCCAACCCCGAATCCCTGCTGCACGCGGTGCGCAGCGCCTGGGAGAATCCTGAGCAACTGCAACGCTGGAGCCAGGGCGCGCGTGCCGCCTTCGAGGCGAAGTACACCGAGGATGTCAACTACGCAATGCTGATGGCGATCTACGAACAGGCCATCGAGCGCGCCGAGCGCGCCCGTCGCAGCCCTAAACTTCGTCATGCCTGATCCGGCCGAGCATGACGGGCTGGTTTTTGCCTCCATCCTCGGCATGCAGGTCCATGCCACCACCTACGCCGAGACCACACGGACGATCTGCGACTGGGCCGAGCGAGGCGAAGCCCGCCACGTCTGCGTCGCCAACGTGCACATGGTCATGGAAGGCTGGGACGATCCCGGGTTCCGCGCGATCGTGAACGCGGCGGATCTGGTCACGCCCGACGGCATGCCGCTGGTGTGGGTGCTGCGGCGCAAGGGCTTTGCATTGAAGGACCGCGTGTACGGGCCCACGCTGACGCGCTGGGTGGTCGCCGAGGCCGCGAGACGCGGGATTCCGGTGGGGTTTCTGGGCGGCGCGCCCGAGGTGCTGGGGGCGCTGGTCCGAAACCTGCAAGCAGATTTCCCGGGTTTGTCGGTCGTCTTTCAGCACAGCCCGCCGTTTCGGCCGCTCAGCTCGGACGAGGATCGTGCGCTGGTGCAGGCGGTGAACGCTTCGGGTGCAAGGATTCTTTTCGTGGGCCTCGGATGCCCCAAACAGGAGCGCTGGATGGCGGCGCACGCGGCGGGGACCGAGCATCCGGTGCAGGCGGTGATGCTCGGCGTCGGCGCGGCATTCGACTTCCACGCCGGGATGCTGCGCCAGGCGCCGGCGTGGATGCAGGCCCGCGGGCTGGAGTGGCTGTTTCGGCTCGCGGTCGAGCCGCGCCGACTGTGGAAGCGCTACCTGAAGCACAACCCGCGGTTTGCGGTGTTGGCGATGCGAGAGCTTTTGTCGGAGCGCCGGCAGTGACGCAGGGCGCGGAGGTCCCCGGGCATCGCCGAGGCGAACCCGGGTCGACCCCGCGGCCTGTCGATGGGGCAGGCGGTGCCGGGGCCGTCCGGGCCCGGCGCCGGCGGAAGCAGCGCCGCGCCGGCGTCTGCGGTCTTCGCAGTGGAGCGGATGTTCCAATGTTAAGAAATGTGTTTAGAATGTTGGCCGAGGGCGTTCTGGGCGAAAGCCAACAGGGGAGAAAACCATCGGAATGAACGATACGACCTTGACGCGGGAGTTGTCCGGGGGGCTGCTGCGGCAGCACGGGGCGCTGTTCAATGGCGTGCTGCGCCTGTTCGACATGGGCTTGATCGCCTTGGCCGGCTGGCTGGCGTACTTCTGGCGCTACCAGACGTTCGCGCTGCCGGCCGAGTACGAGGTGGCGCTGCTGATCGGGGCGTTGATCGCCGCGGCGGTGCTGCCGCGTTTCGGGGTGTACCGGATCCGGCGCGGCGGATCGCTGCTCGAGGAGGTCGGGCGGGTCAGCGCGGCGTGGTGGCTGGTGGCGGTGGTGATGCTGGTGATCGCATTCTTCGCGCAGATGGGGGCGGACTATTCGCGGCTCTGGGGCGTGGGCTGGTTCGTGCTCGGCTGGGCGCTGTTGCTGGCGAGCCGGGTGCTGCTGCGTTCGGCGCTCAACCGGCTGCGGGCTGGCGGGCGCAACATCCGGCGGG